>JAISAX010000258.1 GCA_031266495.1 Opitutaceae bacterium | reverse complement strand
CGCCCAAAGGGGTAGGGGGCGCCCCCCCGTTTGACCCAACCCCCACGGGGGGGCCCCCCGCTTCCACTTTGGGCCGGGTGATTTTGGATATGATAATGGGAAGGTTTTTCATAAATAATGTCTCCTTGGTTGTTGCATGTTAGAAACGTCCTTTCACGCCCGCCATGATGGTGGCGGGAATGACAAAGCGCTGGCTTCGCGCGGCCCAGGCGGGAGTGTCCGGCGCGCGCCGGTAAAACATGCGGTCCCGCGCGAACACGTTGTCCCAGTTCATATAGAATATGAGGTTTCTCGACAGCGCATACTCGGCGGTCACGCCGTATTTGGTGTAGGCGCCCTGCCAGGTGTAGGTTTCGGGCGGGTATCGGTTGACGTAGGTGGTGTCGGGATTGTAATCGGACGATTTTTTGGTCTCGGCCTGATAGGCGCAGGTGAGGCGGACCGACCAGCGCGGGCGGATGAAATTCAGGCCGCAGGAAAACACGTCCGGCGTGAAACCCATGAAATCCGGCGCGTTCGCCCCGCCGACCGCCAGATGCGTGTAGTTCACCCAAACCTGCGTTTTCCGGAGCCACGCGGGGAGGAAAAACAAATCCTGCCGGTAACTCAGTTCCAGTCCCGTGAGCTGGGCGTCGCCCACGTTTTGCCAGCGCCGGAGCCGGTAGTTGCGGGACAGCATGAGGTCCCTGTCCGTGTCGGGAATGTTATAATATTTGAGCGATTCCTCGGTCACGGGCAGGTAGCGGCGGTCGAAGAAATTGGACACGTATTTTCTATAAACACCGATGGAGCCGTAACCGCCCTTCATTTCGTAGGTGTCCAGCGTGAGGTGGAAGCTGTCGGCGGTCCACGGTTTGAGGCCGGGGTTGCCCACGGTGATGGTCCGGGATTCGTCCTCATCGCCGCCGTCGGGGTCGGGAATGGTGATGCCCGCGACGACGTAGCTCACGTTCGGGCGGCCGATGGTGCGCGCGTAGGCGAAGCGCAGCACGAGGTTGTCGGTGAGGGTGGCGTTGATATTAAGGCTGGGATAAATTCCGCCGTAATCCTGCCCTTCGTGGTGGGCGCGTTCCTGATAAACGAGCCTTCGCCTGCCCTCGTAGGTGGCCGCCTCCGGCTTTCGTATCAGGACTCCGTTTTCGTCCCGCATAAGCACGCCGTTTTCATCCCGCTGGAAAATGGCGGCGCCGTCCTCCTTCACGCTCCAGCCGTCGAGCCGGGTTTTTTCATAGCGCAAGCCGCCGGTGATGCCCATGCGGTTGTCGAGGACGCGGAGATCGAAACGGAGGTAGGCGGCGGAAATGTCCTCAATCATGCGCTTGGAGTTTTGCGCCTCGGTTTGCCATGCGGTGGAGTCGAGCGTGAACAGGCCCCCGTTCCGCTCGCGGTCGGCGGCGAACAGTTCCCAGGTTTTCACCGGGCTGACCCAGTGGACGCGGTTGCCGTTCATTTTGACATCAATGGACTCGTCAACCAGTCCGTAGGCGGACACCGCCTTGCCCCTTTCGTCGCCGTGGAAAGTGTAGGTGTTGTTAATGCGGCGGTCGTCCTTTTCCTGCCGCTGGCAGGCGCCGCCCGCCTTCAATGAAAAATTCGCGCCAAATATATGCTCCACATCGGCGCGGCCCGTCAGCAGGCCGGTTTTATACACGCCGTAGCCTTCCGTGGCGGATGACAAAGAGTAGCCGTTGGCGTCGTAGGGGTCGAAGCCGGCCACGGGCGTCCCGTCGGTGCCGGTGAGCACGTAGGAAGCCGGCAGGATGCTGTCGCCCTCGTCGATGCCCTCGCCGCGCAGGTTGTAGGTGCCGGAGGGGGTGGTGGTGGTGAGGGAGCCGAAATAGCCCTTGTTCATGCTGTCGCGCACGCGTTCGGCGGCGGAATACACCGCTTTCGCGGTGACGCGCCACTTGGCGCCGAGGTGCCGGTATTGCAGGGTCAGGTGGTTGGTCTCGGTGGACGATTCGTAATTGTTGCGGCTGTCCAGCTCAAGCCTGCCTGCCTTCGCGCCGCTTTGTATATAGGAGCCGTCGCCGGTGCCGGTGCCGAAGCGGGCGACCATGTAGTTGTCGGAGGTCTGCTCGGCGGTGTTGCGGCGCTGGAAGCCGAGCGAGAGCGTGTCGTTGCGCGCAAGTTTCATCTCCACGTTTGCCTGGATGTTTTCCGTGGTTGCGACGCTCGATTTTTGCGACCACAGCGCCTCGATGAGTGCGATGTCCTTGACAAGCCCGTCGGGCTGCACGGTGCGCAGGTTCCAGTTTGCCTGTTCGTTGGGCGTATCGTCGGTCGGGCGCTGGCGCCACGTGCGCGACGCGCCCACGCCAAACGCCAGCCATTTGTTGAGCGGGACGGAAATGGAGGCGTTAAACGAGGGCTGCATGTATTTCGGGCTGGCCGGGGAAGTCGCCTGCCGCGGGCCGCCGTCGAAGGTGAATCCGGTCCGATTGTTGAAGTTCATATACATTTGATATGAAAAGGACGGCGACTTGAGGCCGAGCAGCCGCTTGGTGACGATGTTCATCGAGCCGCCCAATCCCGACGCAGGCATGTCGGGCGTCGGGACTTTGGTCACCTCGATTCTTTCCACATTCACCATGGGCACGTCCTGGATCGCGAGGGTGCGGGAGCTGTCGAGGCCGGCGCCGGTGCTGGCGACATCGCCGCCGTCCAGTTGTATATTGCTCATCTCCGGGCCGAAGCCGCCGAGGGCGACGGTGCCGGGGTTCTCCCCGTCATCCATGATGACCACGCCCGGGAGGAAGCGCACGTAATTGCCGATGTTTTCCTGTCCCTGCTCGCCGAGTTCCTCAAACGCCACCACATTTTTGATATTGGACGCGTGGCGCTGTTCGTTCATGGCCAGCGCCTGCGCGGTCATGGCCTGGTCGGCCACCACGGTGAAGCGTTCCAACAGGACAATGCTGGAATCATCCGCCGGGGCGGCGGCGCCCTCCCGCGCGAGTTGGAAATCCCTGGTGGCCGTCCTCCCGGCCCGCACCAGCACCGTGGCGCCTTGGGACTTGAAACCCAGATAGGAAACTTCCATCTGGTATTCCCCCGAGGGAAGTCCGGAGAAGAAAAAGTGCCCGTAGTCGTCAGTGAGGGCTTCCCGCTGGGCGTCCTTCACCGTCACCTTTGCCCGGCCCAAGGGCAGACCGTTGGTTATGTTATAAACAACGCCCTCAATGGCGCCGCTCTCATCGGCGGGGGATTGGGCGCGGGCGGCAATCG
>JAISAX010000232.1 GCA_031266495.1 Opitutaceae bacterium | reverse complement strand
ATCCGGTCGCGGCTGTCGTAGCTGCGCATGATTTCAATCGGCAATCCGGCCAGCGGCAGGGCGAGGTCTTTAAAGGCAAGGCTGAACGCTCCGATCTTTCGCTTCCCGTCCACCAGCACCGTCACCGGGTCGGAGGCGCGTTCGGGCAGGCCGCCAGTGAAGGTGGCGACGACGCGCAGTTGATGCTGGCCGTTGCGCAACATGCCCGGCTCGAACCAGCCCAGTTCCCCCGACGCATCATCGCTGCCCACGGACTGAACACCGCTCGCAAAGACCGCCCACTCCTGCGCCGCCTCGCCGGGTCCGGCCACCGGGCGGGTCTCCAGTCGGTAGCCGCTCATGCCGGGTACTTTCGCCCAGCCCTTGACCTGTGTCCGGGTGATGACCAGCGCTTCTTCTTCGGGCGTCTCTATTCCCAGCAGGGTGGTCCCCCCCCCCTCCCCGCTGCCGCCGGTCTCGGGCGGAAGGACCGTCACGGTGGCGGGCGGCGTCTGCTGCGAACCACCGCGTGTGTCGCGAGCCACTACATAAAACTGATATGTTCCGGGCGCAAGGTCGCTGAATGCCCACCTCACCGTCACTCCGTCCGGCGCAGGCGTCGTGTAGAGCGGCGTCGAGGAGCCGCTGCGGTAGAACTCGATGGTGATGGCATCACCATCGGGATCGGTGGCGGCGGCCTCGACGTAGTCGGTGGCGTAGCCGTCAAGGCCGGCGTAAATCGTGGAGGCCGGGTAGGTGGCAATGACATTGGGCGGACGGTTGCTGGATTCGGTGACGGTGACTGCCACCTCGCCAAACGCCGTTTCACTGCCGTCGCTGACGGTCAGCCTCAGCGTGTACACTCCGGGCTGCTTCCAGCGCACCTGCGCGTTCTGCTGCGCAGGCGTCGTGATCTCCAGCCCGCTGGCCGCTCCGCTGACTCGACTCCACTGATACGCGAGCGTATCCGCATTCCCCCCACGCACGGCGGCGTTGAGCGTGCTCACCGAGAGCGCCGCCGCCTCAAAATCCTCCGGCAAAAATACCTGGAGCGGAAGGGGGGGGGGGGGGAGCACACGGATGCGCATCTCGTCGCTGACTGTCAGTTCCTGGTCCGTGGCCGTCAGCGCTATCACGTAGTCGCCCGCAACCGGGAAGGTGACGTTGGTGTTCGTGTATTGCGGCTGCGAAAAGGTAACCGCTCCGGGTCCGGAAACCTGCTCCCAGCGCGTAGTCAGCCGGTCAATCGGCTGGCCGTCGTCGGTTGCGTAGCCCTGCACGGAAAGCGTCACCCCATACGCTATCTCGCAATCCAGCCCCGCTCTCACCACCGGCGGCTGGTTCGCCGGCGCCGTCACGACCACCCTCACCTCCGCATAACCGGAAATTTTTGTGTAATAATCCGTGGCCGTCAGCCGCAGGATGTAGTCGCCCACTTCGTCCGGCGCCGTAAAGGTCGGCGACTCGTAATAATCGTAGTCTATCCCTATCCGCGGGGCGGCTGGCAGCTCCTGCGTCCACAGCACTTCCCCCCAACTGTTGCCCGCATAGGTGACCTGGGGCGCAATCCGGAACATGGACCCCGCCGATACCGAAACCTGCACGGGCAGCTTGACCTGCGGCGCAAAGCTGGTCTCTGATCCGGTTCCGTCGTCCACCACCGTGATTTTCACAAAATCTTCGGCGCTCTTGTAGTTGTCACTCGCATACAGTCGGAGCACGTACTCCCCGGGTTGCGTGAAACGGACACGGGGCGTCGGGTTGTTGTCTCCATAATACCCAAGAGATCTCCATGCTCCGTTGTATTGGGCATAAACGGACGCCCCTTGCGGCTGGCTTTGCACATTCCAGTAGCAATAAAAACTTCCGTAAGGCAGCCCGTCATCGGAGGCCGTTCCTTGCAGAAAAATGGTGTCTCCCAGATTGATCGTCAGGTCCTCCCCCGCATCCACCACCGGCGCCTTGTTCACCTTCGCGTCATAACTTTCAATGACATGCACGACGATGCTCGCAACCGTGCTCAACGCCCCGTCGCTTACACTCAGCCTCAGCGTGTAGTCGCCCGCGTAAGGAAACGTAAAGGTCGCCGACACGGCTCGCGCATCGCTGATCCCCACCGTGTAGGGTCCACTCACCTGGCTCCACTGGTAAATCAGCTTGCTCCCCGTCGGCAGCCCGTCGTCGCTGATGCCTGGATTCAATATGAGCGGCGTTCCCCGCGGCAGCTCTATGTCCTCTCCAAGGTTGACCACCGGCGCGGTGTTCGCACGGGCTTCCACCACTACCGTCACTTCATCGGTCGTGGTCAGTTCCCCGTCCGATACCGTCAGCCGCAACTTGTACACTCCCGTGGCCGGGAAGCTGACCTGCGTCCTGAATGGATTTTCCTGACCATCCTGACCATCCGGATCATCACCGGGGGGGGGGGAGGTGAAGGTGGCGGTCTGGCCGGCGGGACCGCTGGCCTGCGTCCACAATCCCGTGAGCTGCCCTCCGGCGGGCAGTCCGTCGTCCGCCACATAAGGCAAAATGCCAAGCTGCGCTCCGAACGAAACCGTGGCGTCCGCGCCCGCATCCACATAAGGCGCTGCGTTTCTCGCCGGGCCGACCGTCACCGTCAGCGTGGCGGCACCCTGTAATTCCCCGTCGGATACCGTCAGCCGGATAACGTAAACTCCTTCGGCGCTGAAACGGATCTCCCGCTTCCGGTCGTTGTCCGGATCGGACGGGGCCGGCCTGAACGTGACCGCGCCGGGTCCGCTGTCCTGGCTCCACGCATAGGCTAGCGTGGAGCCTTGCGGCAGTCCGTCATCGGTAGCGGCGGCAGCAAGACGCAGCACGTCGCTGAGCGGCAATTCCACAGGCTCGCCGCCGAGGCTGACGACAGGCGGCTGGTTCGCTCCGGGCTGCAAAATGATGCTCAGGTCGTCGTAACCGAGGCTGACTCCGTCGTTGACCATCAACCGCAGCACGTACGCTCCGAAACCGTGGAACGTCATGCCTGTCCCAAGACGGGACGGTTCCTCTATCGTGACGGACGGACCGGATACTCGCGTCCACGTGTAACTCAAAAGCTCTTCGGCGACGGTGGTGCGGATATACGCCTCTTCCTCGCCGGGCGCGACCGGGTTGATCGCGATGGCCGGGAAGTCCAGCGTGCCGCCAGCCGGGACAACGATGTCGGGTCCGAGATGGACAACGGGCGGCTGGTGCGTGGCATCAAGCACCTCAAAGGTGACCGGCTCGCTTTCTACCCAACGGCTGTTTTCGGAATCGTCGAAACGGGCGACGAGTGTATGGATCCCGGCGGGCACAGGAACTTCCGGAATCTCGTAGATACCGTCGCCCATGTAATACGGGTAATAATCCCAGAAGTCGGGAATCACCTCGTAGAGCTGTTTGCCATCGATCAAAAACCGGACGTTGTCGTAATAATAATAGAAACCGCTGGACTTGAGGTAGGCGCTCAGGTCGATCTTCTCCCCAGTGGCAAAACGCGAACCGCCAACGGGCGCGAGCACCTCGATGTATGGCTCGGTCCAGATATTGAACCAGCGGTCGCCGGTAATCGTTTTCCCCGTCGCATCGGTCACCCTCACTCCGACGTAATGCCCGTCGTGTCGTATGACTTCGTAAATATCCTCCCACCCGAAAACAAACGGCGCGTCGAAAAAGACGGCAAGAACCGGCGAATCCGCACGGTTCGGGTCACCCTCGACAAACTCCACATAATAGGGTGCCGTGCCACCCCGGACATCAACCTCGAACAGGACAGGCTCCGGGTCAAAATACGTGCGGTAATCGGGCGAAACCCAGTCGAGCCGCAAGTCATCGTTGACCTGCACGGTGGCGGAACTGCTCTCCATCACCACTCCGGTGTGGTCCGTCATCCGCGCCGAAATAACATACGTCCCCGCCGACGGAATACGCCAGTTGAACGTCCACGGCGCAGAGGTGACTGTGCCCACCGGCGCTCCGTTGACCAGAAACTCCACACTGACAATACGGTTTTCTGAAATCGCATTCGCTTCGAACGCGATTTCGGACGGCTCGCCGTAATTCCATGTGCTGAGCCCCGGACGCGGATTGATGAGCCGGATGGACGCGTCGCTGAGAAGGGTAATCCATGCCTCGGCGCTGCTTTCAAGTTCACCGTCGAAAGCGGTGGCGCGAACCAGATAGCGCCCCGGCGTCGGGAAGGCGATGCAGGTGGTAGTGGAGGCGGGAGCCGCAATGACGGAGCCAGCAATGCCTGCGATGACCTGCCAGCGAATCGCGGGCACAACCAAGGGTTGCCCATCATCCGTCACCGTAGCCATGAAGGGATTGACTTCACTGAAAAAAAATGTGCGGTCTCCGCCGATGTCGATGACCGGAGCCTGATTGCTTTCCGGATTTGCCTTGCGCCACGCCAGAGTCCAGTGGACTTGCTGCTCGGCAATACAAGCCTGAATGGCATCAAGTCCGGAAACGGTACCGGTATAATTAATACGAACCCATCCGCTGGCATCAGAAGTTCCCTGAATGGTAGCAATATGCGAACCTGTAATGGTAAATTCAATCGTGACTCCGCTAACAGGGATCCCCCAAGCGTTGACAATTCTGGCGGAAATTTCCTGTGAAAAGCCGACCAAAGCGACCGGTGGCAATTCACCTGCCACAAGCGTCAAGTCACTGGCCGGGCGGTTGACCGCGATGGCTCCGGTAAATCCGTAAGACTCCGCTGGATAAATCCCCCATCCAACACCAAAAAACGGTTTGTCTGATTCTATTACATTAAAGCCTTCTTCAATCAAGATATTCGCGCCGACATATCGAGTGTCAGCAATTGGCTCGAAGTTCACATCGGGTGGAAGCGGCGCACCATTCAGACGTAGATCATCAACGAAATCACGATCCGTAATGATACCGGCATAATGTTCAAATATCTTGTCCCCATTGGGAGCGCGATCCAGTGTGCTGAATTGCAGGAACCTGCCAAATTGTTCAACGGCCGGGAGCAACATCATAAGTGGATCACCTGATGCTGTATTACGATATGCGCAACCGGGCATGAATTGCGCCACTTGCACCGGTTTTGAACTAACAATAGAGCTGGAGATTGCAATCGTTGTTTCATAATGCTCACGTGCTCTCAAATTGGCGACAACAATCCCATTGATGGACACTTCTGTATCATCCTGATTAGCGAGAACCCTTACAATATCTCCGGTAAAATCCTCATCCAGCCTTCCCGCTTCTTTCATGGGGAGGACGACATGATTTCTTCCCCAGTATTCAATGGGAAGCATTTGTTCCACAAGAGTATCACTTGCGAATTTCTCATCCGGAATAAAGGTCGCTATTGATCCGGAAAGCACGGCAATTGATTTGTCTGCCGAAATTTTACTTCCGGTTACATCGCGAATCGCAGATTCATATCGAATTACCTCCCCTGCATGAAGCGTGACAGTAAAGGGTTGGATATGGTTTTCACCAGATCTTCCACGCAGCATCCCTTTCGGCTCTATTCGGCAAATTGTATTATCTTCAGTTGCGATAATGGCAAAAAGGCTGCCATTGGGATATTCAACTGGCTGCGGATAACTTAATGCCATATAATCTTTCCCGAGTAAGTGAACAGGCAAGCATAAGTAGCCTTCAGTCGTGTATTCCGCAATGGACATGCCATGCACTGTGACAGGAGCATCTGTCTGAATACGAATTGCCGAATGCAATGGAAGTCCCGTCGCATAAAGATTGTCGATGAATCTGTGATCCGGATTTGCTTCCCTGGCGGCATTATACGCAGTTGGATGAAACTTGTATGTCTCCTCGGGCTTCAGCCAAAAATGAGTTCTGACAATATGTGAGTCAATTCGCTCGTTATAAGTGTTGTATTCAGGGATATATTCCGTGATGACACCATGAACAGTCTCTCTTGACGAGATTGTTATTTCGCAAAGATTTGCGGAGAGATATGGATCGAAATTGGGCAGAAAAGACATCCAATAATCACAACCAGCTGTTGTCACCGCAGTGATATCTGGACTGACGGGGACGGGCTGCACGGTGACGATGAGCGAATCGGAACCGAGTTTACCGGAAGCACGGGCAGTAACAGTAATTTTGTAAACGCCAGGTGCGGTAAACGAGATAACAGTGGTCTCCCCGGCATTGTTGTCGAAGGAAGCCGAGCCGGATCCCTTAACCGTTGATGCCACCCATGAATAAGTAAGCGGACTGGCGAGAGACTGGCCCTCGTCGAGCACAACGGGCGTGATCGTTACCGTGCTGGGCAGCGAAATCAGCCGGTCGGGTCCGGCATCGACGGTGAGGGGACCGACCGGAATTTCGGCGATGGTGATCGTGGCGCTGACTGTGGCGGCAGCGGGCCATGCAACCGTGACGGCATCGCTGGTCGTGACCGTTCCGATACTATTTGATGCTTGCAGTCGATATTCGCCCGGTTCGGTGACTTCAATCGAGTTCTGTCCGGTGACATTCTGTTCACCAGATGGCGTCACGAGCACAACCGATGCGGCTCCGTTCACCGTCCAGGTCAGCATCGCCTTCCGCTCGGGTTGCGCGGTAATCGTGTAGGTGTGCGTGCCTGCTTCATTGGCGACGGTCTGGCTTCCCGATGCTTCGGAGGAAGCGAGGCCGGGACCGCTGACCGTTACCGATGCCGCATTGGAACTTCCCCATGTCACGGTCGAGATCAGCGGGGCTTCGCCTTCGGACGGGGCCGCGCTGATGCTTGCGGTCGGGGCATGGGACAAAACACTGCCAAAGGCGTCAATGTTGGCGGGTGGAGGGTCGGTGACGGTGATCGTGGTACTGGCAGTGGCGGCGGCGGGCCATGCGATGGTGACGGTTTGCGTGGTTGTCACATTGATGGCATTATGCGCAACAAGCGTCCATTCGCCCGCCGTGGTGATTTCAGAACTGTTCTGCCCGGTAACATCCATGTCCACGCCTCCGGGTCCGGTCAGGCGGACAGAAATAGCTCCCGCCACCGTCCAGGTCAGGGTTGTGTGCTGCACGGGCTGTGCCGTGATCGTGTAAGTGTGGGGGCCTGCGGTGTTCGTCACCGACGCGCTTCCGGTTGGTTCGGCGGAAGTCAGGCCGGGACCGGCGACGGTCACGGTGGAGGAGGCGTTTGCCGTGCTCCAGGTGATAGTCGAGGTCAGGGGTGCGGTGCCTTCGGATGGAGTGGCGTTGATGCTGGCTGCCGGAGATGAAACCGCCGTGGCGACAAAGGTGGAGATCACAGGGGGAGGCGGGGCGGAAACCGTGATTGTGGCGCTGGCGGTTGCGGCGGCGGGCCATGCGATGGCGAGCGGAGCGCTGGTCGTCGCAACGCCCGCACTGTTGGTCACGCGCAGGCGGTACTCGCCGGGTTCGGTGATTCCGGCGCTGGTCTGTCCGGTCACGTCGAGGTCGCCGGAGGGTGTCTCAAGAATACTCGTCGCGGCGTGACTTGCCGTCCAGGTCAGCGTCGTGTGCTGCCGCGGCTGTGCGGTCACTGTGCAGGTGTGCGTGCCGGGCGCGTTGGTCACGGTCGCGCTGCCACTGGCGTCCGTGGCGGTCAGGCCGGGACCGGTGACGGTCACGGCGGAGGCGTTTTCCGTGCTCCAGGTGACCGTCGAGGTCAGGGGTGCGGTGCCGGTGGACGGCGTGGCCGTGATGCTCGCGGCCGGCGCGGGAATCGCCGCGGCGGCAAAGGCGTCGATCGTGGCGGGCAGGGCCGTTATGGTGATGGTCACGGTGGCGACGTTCGAGTCGGCCTGGCCGTCGTTGACCTTGAACGTAAAAGAATCCGCGCCGGCGTAGCCGGGGGACGGGGTGTAGGTGAAGGCCGCAGGATCAAGGTCTCCCTCCCCCCCCCCCTCTTCCGCGTCGGTGCGGGTGAGTGTGCCGTGCGCCGGTTGCGCAACGATGGTGTAAGTGAGTGTATCGCCATCGGCATCACTGCCGGTCAGCGTGACCGTCAACGGCGTCGATTCCGCTGTGGCAAGCGTCTGCGGGTCGGCCACCGGCGCCTGGTTGCCGCCGGATGGCGGCTGTGGCTGGCATGGCGGAAAGGGCAAACACGGATATGGCGGAAATGGACAGGGGGGAAATGGACAAGGGGGAAAGAATGGCGGGAAAAAGGGCAACGGGCACCAGACACCGGTACCGGGCGGCGCATACAGATACCAGCCATTGCAATTATCAGGCCAGGGAACAGGCGCTTGAGGCCACGGCCACGGGCTGCCAGGAACCGAAGTCGGAACCGGTGCCTGTCCCGGATATGAGACTACCGGCCAACAAGTCGTCGGCCATGATACCGTCGGCCATGGCACGGTTGCCCAGGGATCGGCTGGCCAGGACAATGTCGGCCAGCAGTCGGCTGGCAAAGGGATGGCAGGCAAAGGGATGGTGGGTGAAGGAAACACTGTCCAGGGCGTCGTCGGGCAGGAAACGGCTGCCGATGGGACGGTAGGCGAAGGGACGGTGGGCCAACCGTAATTGGCAGCGGGGGGAAGCAGGGAGGGAAACAAGGTCGGAGTGGTTGCCAAACCAGTACTGCCTGTCCCTGACCAGATATCTGTCCCCGGCCAGGTATCATTCACGGACGGATACACCTGGGCTGGCGCAGGCATTCCCCAAAAATCCCCCGTCGCCGGCCATGCGCCGTACTCTCCCGGAGTCGTGGCCGCGGTCATGGTCGGGGTCACTGGCGAAAGGGACGGAGAAAGGAACGTCAGGGGGAAACCGGTGTTGCCAGCGGTGTTGCCGACAGTGTTGACGACGGTTGTTTCCGGCCACCAACCCGTTGTCCAGGCAGCACCGGCATCGGCTCCGGTCGGGGTATGCGCCGCAAGGTTCGCAAGCATGGACAGGTAAACCGTTGGAAAAATCACCAGTGCTTGCAGCCATCGGTTTACCTGTTTGCGGACAGTTATCGCCATGAGCGGACGGTCACGACGAGTGGACACAACACGAGACGAGCAATTCGTATTCATGATTGGAGGGGAACAACGAGAACCGGAGATGGGGGGGGCGTTGTTTGAATTGAGGGTTGGACGGGAGCTGGGAGAAAGGCTCCGGGGATTGGCCGGGGTCGTGAACAAAAATCCGGACCGGGAGGAAGAGCCGGACCGGATACGCGAACATCAGATCAGAGGAAAAAACGTCGCGGGAACAAATGGCAAAGATCGGATACCTGCGATGCCGCAGGACTTGGAGGAAAATTGAGACCAGGCTACTGCTGCGCGGATCGAAGAAAAGATTTTTCTCCGGAAAAATTGAAAAAAAACTACGCGACTGATGTTACGCGGCTCGACCGTAGGGGCGTCGCTTGCGACGCCCGTGCCAGGCGGAGAGAATTGGCGAATTTCCCGTTGCGAATGGTCCTCGCGGGCTTCGCAAGCGAAGCCCCTACCTTCGGCCCGCGTAACATCAGTTATGCGAAAGACAATGTAGGGGCGCACTTCACGTATGCCCGCAGCGTGATTTGCCAGGGAACGCCCGGCGGGCGCACAGGCCCAGTGCGCCCCTACAAAAATGACATCCGCGTAACATCAGCTATACAACTGAAGTTACGCAGGCGGGAGTTGGAGCGGCGGTATCCAGACCGCTGCGACGACGCGAAGCGTCGCCGGTTCGCCGGTTCAAGAGGCGGAGAGGCAATGGGCGAGGCGCTTCACGCCTCGTCGCAGCGGCAGGAATGCCGCCGCTCCTACGAATGCAGCCACGCGTGCAGCTCCGCCGCCAGCTTCGGGCCGAAGCCGGGGACCTCGCGGATCTGCGCCTCGCTGGCGGCGCGCAGACGGTCGATGTCGCCAAAATGCGCCAGCAGTGCGGCGCGGCGCACCTCGCCCATGCCCCCGAAATCGTCGAGCACGCTCTCGCGGATTTTTTTCGAACGCAGGTCGGCGTTGTACGTGTTGGCGAAGCGGTGCGCCTCGTCGCGCAGGCGTTGCAGGAGTCCGAGCGCGGGATGCGCGAGCGGGAGGTTGAGCGGGGGGCGCTCGTCGGGAAAGATGATCGTCTCGTGCTTCTTCGCCCGGCCGATGAGGGGGGGGGGGGGGGCCTCGATGAGCGCAAAGGCCTTGAGCGCGGCGCCGATCTGGCCGTGTCCGCCGTCGATCACGATCAGGTCGGGGAACGGTTTCCCTTCCTCGCGCAGGCGGCGGTAACGGCGACCGACGACTTCCTCCATCGCGCGGAAATCGTCGTTGCCGATAAAACTTTTTATCTGGAAACGCCGGTAGTTGTTTTTGTCGGGCCGGCCGCCTGCGAAGTGTACCATCGATGCCACTACAAACGTGCCGCTGATGTGCGAGATGTCGAAGCACTCCATCGTGCGCGGCGGGGCGGGCAGGCCGAGCGCCTCGCCGAGCGCGCGCATGGCGTCGGTGTCGGTGGCCACGACGGGGTGGTTACGCTCGAACTTGCGCGTTTTCTGCAACGTGCCTTCGAGCGCGAAAACGATGTCGCGCAGTTCGGCGGCTTTCTCGAATTCGTGCTTCCCGGCGGCGGCGGCCATTTCCTCGCGGAGCTGCGCGAGCCATTCGCGGGATTTGCCATCGAGAAACGCGCAGGCTTCCTCGACGCGCGCGCGGTAGTCGGCCTCGGGGACTTCGTTGGGCCAGCCGTAGAGTTCCTGGCGCACGTCGTCGTAGAGTTGCCAGCGTCCGTCGGGCAGGAGATGCGGGGTGGCGTCGCCGAGCAGGATGCCGAACTGGCGGCGTATTTGCGCGAGCGTTTTCCGCAAGAGGCCGCTGTGGGCGAAGGGGCCGAAGTAACGCGAGCGGGTGTCCTTGCGCAGACGCGTGAGGCGGAAACGCGGCAGCGGTTCGGCGGGATCGACGCGGACGAGGAGGAAGCGTTTGTCGTCGGTAAAGTCGGTGTTGTATTTGGGCCGCCACTCCTTGATGAGCCGGCCTTCGAGCAACAGCGCCTCGGGCTCGGACTTCACCTCGATGATGTCGAAATTGGCGATGAGGCTGATGAGGGTGCGGATTTTCGGGTGCAGCTCGCGGGCGGCGCGCGAAGGCACGAAGTACGACGACACGCGCTTCCTGAGGCTCTTGGCCTTGCCGACGTAGATGATGCGGCCGAGCCGGTCGCGCATGAGATAGACCCCCGGCTTGTCGGGCAGGTGGCGGACCTTTTCCTTGAGGTTAACGGACTCGGCTTCGGGCATCGGACAAAAAGCTGAAGGCCGAAGGTCGAAGGCTGAAAGCCGAAAAAATACCGGAGGGCGATGTCCGGGCCGCAAAAGGGCACAGCGCGGCGCAGCCGCAACCGAAGAAGGCTTTTGGCGTAGCGGCAGGTGTCTGCCTGGTACACGGACTTGCAAGCGGGTGCACGACTAGAGTGCAGTCAAAGGTCAAAAGTCGGAAGGTCGAAGGTCGCCAGCAGCCCCGCTACGCGGAGCATTTTGCAGGGATGGCCCGCTCCGGCGGGCCGGTGATGACTTCCGACTTTTGACCTTTGACTGATCAGTAGCCTTCCAGCGCGGTGAGCGCGTGTTTCACGCGGCCCGAGCAGCCGCCGCATTTCATGCCTGTTACTTTCAGTGTGATGTGTGCCATGGGAGAAAATTCAGGGCTTCCAGCGGCGCAGCAGGAGCGAATTGCTCACCACCGACACCGAACTCAGCGCCATCGCCGCACCCGCAATCACCGGGTTCAGAAAACCGAGCGCCGCCAGCGGGATGCCGAGCACGTTGTAGAAAAACGCGAAGAAAAGATTTTGCCGGATCTTGCGCAACGTGGCCCGCGAGAGGTCGATGGCCGAGGGCACCGCGGAAAGGTCGCTGCGCATGAGCACCACATCGGCGGCCTCGATGGCGATATCGGACCCGGCGCCGATGGCGAAGCTCACGTCGGCCGCCGCCAGCGCCGGGGCATCGTTGATGCCGTCGCCGACCATGCCGACGACCGCGCCGCCGGCCTTGAGCCGGGCGACCTGCGCCGCCTTGTCCTGCGGGAGACAGCCGGCGGTGAACTCGTCGATGCCGGCCTGCGCGGCAATGGCGCGGGCCGTGCCTTCGTTGTCTCCGGTCAGCATGACAACGCGGATGCCCATGCCGCGCAGCCGCGCCACCGCCGCCTTCGACGTGTCGCGCAACCGGTCGGCGGCGGCGAGCCAGCCGAGGAGGCGTCCGCCCGAGGCCAGCCCGACCACGGTCTTGCCCTGCCCCTGGAACCGGGAAAGGACCTCCGGATCGGACGCGATGCCGCGGGCGGCGAGAAACGCCGGCGAGCCGAGCAGCACGGCTTCGCCGTCATGCATGCCCTGCACGCCCTGGCCGGGGACGGACAGGAACCCCAACACCGTGGCGTCGAGGGAAACACCGGTTTCCCGCGCGCATCGGGCGATCGCCCGGGCGAGCGGGTGCTTCGAGCCTTGTTCCAGACTGGCCGCGAGGCGCAGCACGCGGACCTCGTCGGCCTCGCCCGCGGGCACCACGTCGGTGACGACGGGCAGGCCTTCGGTGAGCGTGCCGGTCTTGTCGAGCACGAGCACGCCGATCTGGCGCGCACGTTCCAGCACCCCGGCGTTGCGGATGAGGATGCCGGCGCGCGCGCCCAGGCCCGTGCCGACCATGATGGCTGTCGGCGTGGCCAGCCCCAGCGAACAGGGACATGCAATGACGAGCGTCGCCACGGCATTGATCAGAGCGACCGTGAAGTATCCGGAAACAAACCACGTGACGATGAACGTCAGTAGTGAGATAACCACGACAGTCGGCACGAAGACGCCGGCAATCCTGTCCGCCAGCCGCTGGATCGGCGCGCGCGTGCCCTGCGCCTCCTCCACGAGGCGGATGATGTTCGCCAGCGCGGTGTCGGCCCCGACGCCCGTGGCGCGGGCCTTGAACGCGCCTTGCTGGTTGAGGGTCGCGGCATAGACGCGGCTGCCCGCGGTCTTGGCCACCGGGAGGCTTTCGCCGGTGAGCATGGATTCGTCCACGCTCGACTCCCCGGTCAGCACCGCGCCGTCCACCGGGATGCTGTCGCCGGCATGCACGACGAAGACGTCGCCCACTTTCAGGTCGCGGGCGGGGATTTTTACCAGGACGCCATCCCGTTCCACATGGGCGACGGCGGGCTGGAGCCGCATGAGCGAGCGGATGGCCGACGTGGTTTTGCGCCTTGCGCGGGCTTCAAGCAACTTGCCCAGCAGCACGAGCGTGATGAGGGTGGCGCTGGCCTCGAAATACACATGGACGACGCCCCGCAGGGTGGCGACGACGCTGTAAAAATAGGCGGCGCTGGTGCCGAGCGAGACGAGCACATCCATGTTGGCGAATCCGCTCCGAAGCGCCTTCCAGGCGGCGCGGTAAAAGCGCGCCCCGGCCACAAACTGCACCGGTGTGGCGAGCAGCCACTGGAGCCAGCCGGGCAACATGAAGTGTCCGGCGTCGGGCGCGGCGAACATGAAGATCATTTGCGCGGCCAGGGGCAGCGTGAAGACGATGGCGAAAGCAAACAGCGCCCATTCGCGTTTCTGTTCCCGTGCCTGGCGGCGCGCCTCCCGCCCTTCTCCCTCCTCTCCTTCCTCCCGCCCCTCCCGCCTCTCCCGCCCCTCCGCGTCGTCGTAGAGGCCGGCGGCGACCCGCGCGCCGAAGCCGGCTTTCTTCACGCGGGCCACCAGATCGTCTTCGGTGGCAAGGCCGGGCACGTACTCGACGCGCGCCTTGGCGGCGGCGAAGTTGACCGCGGCCTGCACGCCGGGAACGCGGTTGAGCACCGTCCCGATTTGTTGCGCGCAGGCGACGCATGACATGCCTTCGAGCGTGAGGGTCACGGTTTCGCGGCCCACGCCGAAGCCGGCTTTTTCGATGGTTTCGAGGAGCAGGGGGGGGGGGGTCTGCGCAGGGTCGTATTCGATGCGGGCGCGTTCGCTGGCGAAGTCCACACGGGCCTGCACCCCGGGCAGGCGGTGCAGCACGCGCTCGATTTGCAGGGCGCAGGCGGTGCAGGACATCCCGGTGACGGGCAGTTGCAGGGTGGTGGCGGGAGTGGTGGCGGTCGGTTGGCTCATGGGAAGCTCTGGAAATTCATTTTTGAACAGAAGGAAACAATGGAAACGCGGGCGGCTGCGCCGCACGAACCTCCGGAACCTCCCTCATGGTGTTTGAAAAACGGGAATCGCGGCGGGAGGCGTTGCGGGAGGCGCGGCGGTCCGGCCGGGGACAATTTCCAGGGTGTATTGATGGAAGGCGGACATGGATTCGCGGTGTGCGACGCTGACAATGGCGGCGGCGGGCAGTTCCTGCAAAAGGAGGGACATGAGGCGTTGTTCGGAGGCCGGGTCGAGGGCGGAGGTGGCCTCGTCCATGAAGAGAAAATCGGGACGGTGCAGGATCACTCTCGCAAAGGCGAGGCGTTGTTTTTCTCCGGGCGAGAGGGTTTTTTCCCAGAGCGCATCTGTGTGCAGGTCGCCCTTGCGTGTTGCGAGGTCGCATTTTTCCAGTGCTGCCGCGCACGCGGTGTCCGGGGTGCCGCCGGGGGCGTCGGGATAACAGAGCGCGGCCTTCAGCGTGCCAAGCGGCAGATAGGGATCCTGCGGCAGGAACATCATGCTGCCGTCGGGCAGGTCCACTTCGCCGCCGCCGTGCGGCCAGAGGCCGGCAAGGGTTTTGAGGAAGGTGCTTTTGCCCGCGCCCGAGACGCCGCGCACCAGCCAGCGTGTGCCGGGTTCGAGGGTCAGGGTGCCGATGTTCGTCAAGAGGGCGCCGTCGGGCAGCGCGAGCGCGAGATTTTTTGTCCGCAGCATGCCCGAGCCGGAGCGCGTGAGCTGGATGCCGCCCGGCTCGCCGGCCTTGTCGAGCACGGTCTCGAATTCCGCCAGGCGGCGATAGATGGAGCGCAGCGTCGCGATGTTCGTGTATTGATACATGAACCACGAGAAGCCGATGCGCAGTCGTTGAAAAACACCTGTGAGCTGCTGCATGTCGCCGAGCGTGATGTGGCGCGCGAAATACCGCGGCGCAACGACGACGTAGGGCAGATACGCGCCGATGTCGATGTGGACGAGTTGGGCGATGTTCAGGCGTTTCGTGCAGGTCATGATGTGACGCCAGTTTTTCCGGATGCCGTCAAAGAGGTTTTGCAACGCGGTCTTTTCCTCGCCGCCGCCGCGGCTGATGGCGATTTGCGCGCTGTGGTCGCGCACCCGCGCCATCGCGAACCGGAAGTCCGCCTCGCGCCGTTGTTGTTCGTAATTGATGGATACCATGCGGCGTCCCAGTTTTTCCATGACGAGGCTCCCGGCGAGGGCATAGGCGAGCGCGATCCAGAACATGTATCCGGGGATGGTGATGTTCATGCCGGCGAGCCGGAAGCTGATGTCGCCGGATTTTTTCCACATGATGAGGGAGAATTGCGCGAGCGTGCAGAGGGTGGAGAGGAGACCGAGGGTGAGGGACAGGGTTTGGCGCACCATGTCGCGCAGGTCCTCCGCGATGCGCTGGTCGGGGTTGTCGGCGGCGCGGGTGGTTTCGAGGCGGTGGAAGCGGTTTTCCGAAAGCCAGCGTCCAAGAAACTTTTTTGTCAGCCAGCCGCGCCAGCGGATTTCCAGTAGTTGGCGGAACCAGGTGTCGGAGACGTTGACCGCAAGGCTCACGCCATAAATCCACGCCAGTTGCAGCATCAGGCCGACGAAGAGTTGCGATTTGTAGTCGGCCAGGGCGTCGAAAAAATCCTTGTTCCAGTAGCTGATGGCGACGGTCACATAGACGCCTCCGAGGTCGAGCGCGATGACGAGCAGGACGAGGGCGAGCGCACTCCCTTTTTCTTCGGAGCGCCAGTAGGCGGTCGCCAGCTTCAGGGCCGCGCGGAGGCTGGCCCTGGGCGCGGCATGGTCGTCCGGCGGCGAGGGCGGGGGCATTTTTTCGACGGGTGGCGACGGAGG
>JAISAX010000227.1 GCA_031266495.1 Opitutaceae bacterium | reverse complement strand
GGGGCGAACTGGCTGTCGTGCAGGGCTGGTTCGCCCCTTTCAGGGACGTGGCTTATTGTTGTCCATTCCGTGGGTTCCGGCGCGATGCGCCTTCACCCACGGTTATTCATATTGAGTCCTTTCAGGACTCTCCTGCATCGCTCTCCCGCATCGTTTGCCACGACTCCCACCACATTCGTTCGCACCCCAAACCGGTTGCGAACAAGATTGGCACTTGTGCTTTTCCCATCCTCAATCTCACCAACACACCAACCATTCCGCGACAAAACCATGTCCGCCAACGCAGCCTCTTCCGCCAAATCCCACCCGCAACCCGCCGCCGACGCCTTCTGGACCAGCCAGGACGGCCAGATTCTCACCGTCCGCCCGTCCGCCAACGGCGACCGCACGGTCTCGCTCACCCTCGCCTTCTGGCCGCGCCATCCCGCCGAATTCGACACCATGAAGGCCCGCATCGCCGACCTGCATTTCACCGAGCGCAGCACCCTCGCCCGCATCGGCATCGAGATGGTCCGCACCAGCCCGCTCTCCGTTGACGGCAACCGGCTCGTGTTTGATGCCGAGGCGTTCCTCTTCGACCACAGCTTCCCCAACGCCTCTTACTGGAAAAAACTCCTCCGCTCCGGCGCGCCCGTCGGCCGCCTCTTCCACGCCCCCGAATCGGCCAAACTCTCCTCCACCGAAATCCAGGACGCCATCGCCGGCAACACCCTCAAGCTCCCCGCCGCCATCAGCATCGACCGCCACGGCTCCGTCTTCCTCACCCCGCACAACGTCCGCTATTCGCTCAATCCCCGCCTCCAGCGCCCCGAGTTCGAGCGCCTTGTCTCCGGCGACGCCGGCCGCGCCTACCTCGACAAGGTCCAGGTGCGCCACGAAACCCCGCTCCTCACCATCCCGCCCCGCTCCGGCATCCTCACCAGTTGCTCCATGTATTTGAGAGAGCACTATGTCCTCCTCAACCGCGGCGAGGGCAACTTCGGCATCCACACCTCCGCCGTCCTCCTCGACCCCATAAAGACCTTCGGCACCAACATCATGTTGGAAATCTACAACCCCGGCGACCAGCCCGTCATCAATCCGGTCGTCTCCGTCGAGGTTTTCCGCGCCCCCGCCCCCGCCGACACCGACAGCAAATCCCTCCTCAAAAAACGCGCGCGCCTCCTCGCCTCCGCCACCGAACTCTACCACTCCCTCGACGAAAACCCGCCCCGCGACACCGCCGAGGCCAGGCCCCGCTTCCGCGTCACGGTCAAAGGGCAGAACGCCACCCAGGAAAACCGCTCCCTCTTCCTCCCCTCCCCGCTCCTCTTCGACCACGCCACCCTGAAAACCGCGCTCGCCGCCGGTGCCGGCGATCCCGGCGGCACCGCCGGTGCCGCCGCCCACCGCACCGTGGTCAACGCCCTCGACGCCGCCCCCGCCGACGCCGACACGCTTGTCACCGACTACTTCCCCAATCTCCCCGAGCAAATCGAAATCCTCGCCCGCCTTCCCCAGCTCAAGCTCAAACGCCTCATCTTCCGCCGCCCCTCCCGCACCCACGGATTCTTCCTGTCGCACAACGCCCACGGCCGCCTCGTCAACTACGACGACCTCAGCATCGACGTTTACTGGTATAACGACCGGCTCGGCGACCTCTACCTCCACACCTACAAAAAGGACCACGGTTTCTTCGTGCGCGAGGAACTCGCCCGCAAATTCCAGGAAACCACCATCCTGGCCTTCTACGGCTCCGCCGTCGGCCTCGACCAGACCGACACCGACCGCATCTCCGCGCTCATCGACAAGCTCACCGGCTTTATCGGCGGCAACGTCGGCGTGCTCACCGGCGGCGGCGGCGGGGTCATGCGCCTTGCCACCGAGCAGGCCCGCGGCCAGGGCGCCCTCACCGGCGCCTGCTTCCTCGAACTCGAAGCCCAACCCCCGGAAATCGGAGTCGATTTCTTCAACACCTTTCAGGAAACCTCGCGCCACTACCGCCAGAAATGGTTCGAAGTCGCTGACTTCTGTATCTTCAACGTCGGCGGCGTCGGCACGCTGGAGGAAATCGGCATCGAACTCTGCAACCTGAAACTCGGCATCCGCCCGCGCGTCCCTTACATATTCTACAACAGCCGCTTCTGGACCGACCTGCGAAAACAAGTCCGCAACATGGTCAAAACCAAACGCGCCCCCGAATGGATGCTGGACTATATATTATTTACCGACGACCCCGACGAGGTCGTGAGCTTTTATAGAAAAACGCTGCGGGTTTTGTGAAGTGATGCCGGCGGCGCCTGAAAACAATCAACCTTTGGGCAGGGCGAAACCGGGAGCGCCCGCGCTCCCGAAAAAAGTCCGGGACAGGAGAGTCGCTGGCATCACTCCATCGGACGCAAAAAAATCGGCGTTATCCGCGAGCTGACTTGAGCGGCATTTGCGGCATCCTCCAGCATGGCGCGCCGCAAACCCGGCAGAAGCAGCTTCTGCACCTTGAAACGATGGGGACGACCGACGGGCAGCGCCGCCTCGCCGTCGGCCAGCCACAATCGCCAGGCCCCGCCGGTTCGATCCAGGCGGGCAATCCTGTCGATGTTCACGATGTGCGAGCGATGCACCCGCGTGAAATTTCCGGACGGGAGGAGATGCTCCCATTCGCTGAGCGATCGCAGTCCGTCGAATTTCCGTCCATCCACCGTATGCAGGCAGGAATGATTCCGGTCCGAGCTGATATGCAAGATCCGCTCATGCGGCAGCGACACCACGCCGTTGCCCTGCACGACATAAAGCACCGGCAGGGCCTGCACCGGCTCCTGCGCCGGCGCAAGTGATGATTCCTTGGCAAAGATTCCGCCGATGATTTCAGCCGTCGTCTTGAGGGTCTCGCGGGCCTCTTCGTTCCATTCGCGGGTGTCGCACTCCGTGTCCTGGCCCAAGACGCCGGCAAACTGTTCGCTGGCAAAAACCGGCACCGCGATCACCGCGCGTATGCCGCTGCGAATCATGCGCTGCTTCAATTCCAGCGAGCCGCCGGCAAACCAGCTTATGTCGGGAAAATGCACCATCTGGCCGCATTGCAGCACCTCGTACAGCCCCCGAAGGGCATCGACCGGCAGCTCCTGAAAACCCTCCAGCGTCGGCCGGTATCCATCGCGCACCCACTTGTGAATACGGACGAACCCATTCAGTTTGGCATCATAGCGGAACACCCATGTCCGGTCGGCCTTCAGCAGCTCGCCCAAATGCCCAAGCAGATGCTTGATCGCGGTGTCAGATGGATATAAAGCCAGCCAACGGGCGACATCCAGCCAGTGCGCAGGGTTCAGTGAGGTCATGAGACTGAAAGATTAGGATACCGGAAGATCATCGACTGCCTGAGACGCCTGCATTAGGGCAATATTTCTGTTCATCGGTGACAAAGGTCTTTATTCATATAATTTACATCACGCAATTATTCAATTCTCTAATAGTTAATTAGTTAATATAAGACCCTCAAGTCTCCGGGCGTGGAGAAGTAACGGGATTGGAGCGAGGATATTGAACATGACTGACATTTTGGTGAAGGATTTCGGAAACTGATAAGTTTCCAATGCAGAAACTAAACCACATTTCAATTCGCTATCGTCAAGTTTCTTTTTTGGAAACTTGAAGCTGCCAGCACACAGGAAACTCAAAGGTCGCAACCTCATTGGCCGGAATTTACAGAGGATCCGTTATTCCCAAGATCCGGCAATCACGCTGGATGATTTGGTTGCCCGCTTGGAAATCCGCGGACTTTTTCTGAGCAAATCCACCCTTTCCAAGATCGAAAACCGGCAACGAGTCGTCTTGGATTTCGAGGTCGTGGAGATAGCCGAGGCCCTGCGTGTCCCGATCATGCAATTATACGGTCAAAAGTGAGCAGCCGGAGCACTTTGGCAGGAGGAATCGCCTCCAGCCAGCAGGTGCAAAATCGTCGCTCGCCCGCGCCCGCGTGCAATACAGCGGTGGTCAGCTCCGGAAGGGCGGCAGCTTTTAGAGCATTTTAAGTTAAACCGCAGCCATAAAAGTGTAACCCAATAGGTTACACTGGCTATGAAAACTTGATGGGAACAGCTCATAAAAACGGCTGCCCTTCCATTTAAAATGCTATAATAAAAACACCGCTTCCGCCGTCGGTTTCCGCTCATCTCGCCGCCGTGTGGGAATCCACGAGCGTCTTCGCCAGTTCCTGATAGCCTTTGGTCTTCAGCTCCTTGACGAGTCCCTGGTCGGTGGCCTTGCGCGTGTAACCCGAACTTAAATCGCTGCTCTTGACCGGTGGGGGCGTGACCATCGTCCAGTTGTTGCCGCGCACATCCAGGATGGCGGCGCGCAGGCGGATGCGCATGGTTTGCTTCTCGTCGGGCACAGCGCCGCCGAAGATCGGCACCCATGAAACCGCCTTGGTGACTTTGTTCTCGCGCGCGGATTCGAGCACGCCCCAGTAGCAGACGATTTTGTCGTAGCCTCCGTGCGCGGCCATGAGGCGGAGTTGTTTGTTGTAGGACGCCCCTTGGCTCATCCCCGCGCCGGCGGGCACGCCTGAAAACTCCGCCACGGTGAAATACCGGCCCATCGCCTCGGACATTTCCGCGTCGGGGCGCGGGGCGCCGGACTGAATGAGCAGGAGCTTGCCGCCGCGCACGAGGCGCGCGTCGCTGGCATTGTCCAGCGCGGAAGCAATGTCGCCCTCGGTGATGGGCCGCGTCACGTCCACGCCGAGCACGTCGATCTCCGTCAGCTCGCCGCGATAGCCGTTGTCCGGACGCTGGCCGTAAC
>JAISAX010000203.1 GCA_031266495.1 Opitutaceae bacterium | reverse complement strand
CCCCCTTATGATGCTCCACTCGTTTTCCACGCTGGGTTGTGCCGAACTCGATCTTGATGCCGTGATTTCGCTGGGGGCGCGTCACGGGTTTCACGCCCTTGAATTGCGCGCCCTGTCCGGCACCACCGACCTGCCGACGCTGTTCACCGACACCTGGGGGACGCCGGCGCGTCTCGCTGACCACCTGCACCAGCGCAACATGCGGGTCTGCGCCCTCAACACCTCCTTCTCCCTGGTGGGCAACAAGCCGGATGATCGCAAGGAACTGCTCCGCTTTGCCGACTGGGCCGACGGCATCGACGCGCTCTGGCTGCGCGCCTTTGACGGCGACCGGCCTGGCGCGAGCACGGAGGAGCTTGTCGCCGAAGCCGTGGAGACGCTCGCCTGGTGGCAGGCCGAACGCCGCCAGTCCTTCCGCGCCGTCGATCTGATGGTCGAGACGCATGGCGCCTTTGTGACGACTCCGCTGATCCAGGCCCTGATCAAGGCCGTTCCCGGCGTGCGGCTGCTCTGGGATTCCCATCACACCTGGCGCAAGGGCGGCGAGGACCCGCTCGCCACCTGGGAGGCCGTGCGTCCGCGCACCGTTCACCTGCACGTGAAGGACAGCATCAGCCTGCCCTCCGAAGACGGCAAATATCCCTATTCGTACGTGCTTCCGGGCGATGGCGAATTCCCCATGAAAGCGCTGCGCGAGCAGCTCCGCGCCGACCGGTTCGACGGCGTCGTCAGCCTCGAATGGGAACGCCTCTGGCACCCGCACCTGCCCGAGCTGGACAAGGCTCTCCACACCGCCGCCCGCCGCCAGTGGTGGTGAATGCGCGCTTCTCGCTAATGCAGAATGCAGAATACAGAATCTGACGTTACGCGGTTCGACTGTAGGGGGCTTCGCTTGCGATGCCCGCGCCAGGCAAACGGATTGACGTATCTCCACTTGTGTCAGGACGTTGAGGGCTTCGCAAGCGAAGCCCCTACAGTCGAACCGCGTAACGTCGGTGAAGAATGTAGAACGGGCGGAATGCGGAATGGACGGAATGGACAGGGGCGCCGTCCGCGCATCCTGTTTGTCATTCTGCATTCGTCATTCTGCATTCTTCATTAGCCTCGCGCAAAACGCCCCGTGCCAAGGCGCGGGCGTTTCGCGCCCTTGACCTTGGGCGGACAGAACAGCAAACCGGTCTTTTCAGATGGAAACATTTTTTATCGACGTGCCAATCCCCTCCATGGGCGCAACCGTCAGCGAGCTGACCGTGATCGACATCAAGGTCGCTGCCGGCTCCTCCGTAACGAAAGGGGAAAAGGCGGCGGAGCTGGAAAGCGACAAATCGGTCTTCGAATGGGAAGCCCCCTGCGACGGCACCGTGCGCGAGATTTTTTGCCGTGCCGGCGACATCGTCCCATCCGGCTCGCCCTTCATGCGCATCGAAACCGCGGACGCCTCCCAGGCACATCTGAAAGTGAACGGGGAATCCTCCCCCTCTGCCAGGGCGAAGCCCGTCGCCCCTCCCCCCCCCCCCCGGCGCCCGTTCCGGCGTCCGTTCCCGTTCCGGTCCCGGCGGCAAAACCCGCTGCCGCTGCCGTTGCATCTGCATCTGCCGTTGCCGCGGTTCCGGCAGAGGCCGGAGCCGCCGGCTCCGCGATCCAGTGGACGCCCCGTGCGGTCAAACTCGCCCGCGATGCCGGTCTTGACCCGGCGACGATCACCGGCATCGCCGCCACCGGTCCCGGCGGACGCGTTTCCGGTGACGACATTGCCGCCTGGCTCGCCCGGCGGGCTTCGGCCCCGGCTGCGTCGGCGGCGGGTTTTGTTGCCTCGCCAGCGTCCGGTCCGGCGGACACCGCCGCCGCCGCCGCCGCTGCTGCCGCTGCCGCTGCTGCCGCTGCCGACAAAACCGTTTGCATCGCCGGCGTCGGCTACGCCGTGCCGAAAAACGTCCGCCCCACCAGCGAGATCCTGAAATCTTTCCCCGGCCGCACCGAGGCCGAGATGATCAAGCTCACCGGCATAAAAGAGCGCCGCTACGCCGACGCCAACGAGACGGCCGCCAGCCTTGCCGCCCGCGCCGTCCGCCACGCCCTCGACCAGGCCAGCATGGACGTACAACAGATCGACGGCATCGTCCTCGCCACCATCATCCCCGACCAGCCCGTGCCCTCGATGGCCAGCGCCCTGGCCCGGCTGCTCGGCATCCCCGGCGCGCTCGCCTTCGACATCAACGCCGCCTGTTCCGGCTGGCTCTATGCGCTCGAAGTGGGCCGCGCCTTCATTCGCGGCGGCACCGCGAAAAACCTCATCGTTGTCACCGCCGAACTGCTCTCGCGCATCACCAACCCCAACGACCACGAGACGGCCTTCCTCTTTGGCGACGGCGCCGGCGCGGCCATCCTCACGGCGGCGAGCGGCGGCCATCGCCTGCACCGCATGGCGCTCTCGGGCAACGCCAACCTCTTCGAGGCGATCCAGCGGCCCGGCGGCGGCGCCACGCGACCGGTCCCCAACGCCACGGGCAGCGACCGCAACGACTTTTACCTCCAGATGGACGGCGCCGCCGTGTTCAAGAACGCCGTGGTCGCCTTTGCCGACCAGATCGAGCAGACGCTGGAGCGCCACCACCTCGCGCCGTCCGACATCGAATGGATCGTGCCGCACCAGGCCAACGAGCGCATCCTGAAGGCCGTCAGCAAGCGAGTGGGCATCCCCTTCGAGCGATTTGTCGTGACGATCGGCAAGTACGGCAACACCTCCGGAGCGAGCGTGTCGATGGCGCTCGGCTGGGCGGCCGAGGAAGGCATATTCAAGTCCGGGGACCGGATCATATTTTGTTCCGTCGGCGCCGGCCTCACCTACGCCGGCGGCCTGATGGTGTGGTGACCGGAGTGGCGCGGGCTTTTTCTGCCAAACGCCCGCCGACGGCGAAGCCGCCGGATTGGCAGAAAAAGTGGCACGGGCTTCCAGCCCGTGGACGTTGCCTCACCGCTCTGGAGTGGCGCGGGCGTCCCGCCCGCCGACGGCGCGAAGCGCCGCCTCCATGCCTCCCGCCCACCACCCCGCCCACCACCCCGCTGCCACCCCGCCACACCCGGAGCGGGCGAGACGCCCG
>JAISAX010000200.1 GCA_031266495.1 Opitutaceae bacterium | reverse complement strand
CGAAAATCGGGAATCCAAAATCGAAAATTTCTACTGCTGTCCGGGTTCCTTGTGGTGCGACATGATGAAGGCGGCGGCTTCGGCGATTTTTTGCGGGCCGAGAACGGGGCCCCACGCCTGCATGCCTTTTTCAATCACGCCGTTGGTGATGGTGTGGACGACTTCGGTGGGTTTGCCGCCGTGGAGCCATTCGTCGTCGATGAGGTTGACGCCGATGCCGCCCTTGAGGTCGACGCCGTGGCAGGCGACACAGTTGGCCTTGAAGAGGTTCTCGCCCGCCTGGACGAAGGCGGGGTTGCGGCTCATTTTCCAGAGCGCGTCGTCATCGAGCCGGGCGGAGCCGGTGGAGAGGCGCACGGCTTCGATCTGCTGCATGGCCGTGGTGACGCGCTGGCCGTCGGTCAGGTCGCTGAAATGTTGCGTGGCCATCCAGTAGAGGATGGCGAAGACGATGGCTCCATAAAAGGTGAGCAGCCACCAGTTGGGGAGGCGTTTGTCGTACTCGGCGATGCCATCGTAAACGTGGTGGCGGATGGGGCCGTCGAGTTGGCCGGGTGGTGGCGGTTCGGTCTGCGGCCCGGCGGCGGAGGAGGTGGTGGCGGATGAGTGATCGTGGCTCATGGGCAAGGTTGTGGGTCGAAGGTCGTCGGGGGTCCGGTTTTTTGTAGCGACGTCCCTGCGGTCAGTCGTCATCGAGCGGGAGGTTGGCAAGGTGGTCGGTCCTGGCGCGGGTCATACGCAGCGCGCGCAGGGTGATGGGCACGTAGATCGAGAGCGCCACAATGAAGGCGATCACCGTGAGGAAGCTGATCCGGTTTTCGATGACAAGGCGGCGAAACATGGGAATGAAGGAGGGGATGGCGGGTGGCGGTGAGTGTGTGGAATTTCAGATTTCAGATTTTAGATCTTAGATTTCAGCGTTTCTGCGCTGCGGGCGCATCACGGAATGACGGACCGGGCGGCGGGCGCGGCAGGCTTGACGGTTTCGTAGGTGCCGAGCTTCTGGAGGTAGGCAATGAGCGCCACAATCTCGCGGTCGGGTTGCGTGTAGAGTCCCTTGGCCTTGAGGCGGTCCGCCATTTCGGCCTCCTGTTTTTTGATCTGCGCGGCGATTTCCTCCTCGCTCCATTCGGGGAAGGGCACGCCGGTCTGGCGTTGCACGTTGATTTTGCGCGGGAGCGCGGCGGTGTCGGTGACCTGGTCGAAGAGCCACGGGTAGGCGGGCATGTTGGAGCCGGGTGACATGCGGGGGTCGCGCATGTGGTTGTAATGCCAGTCGTCGGTGTACTTGCCGCCGACGCGGGCGAGGTCGGGGCCGGTGCGTTTGGAGCCCCACTGGTAGGGATGATCGTGGATGGATTCGCCGAGGCGGGAATAATCGTCGTTCACGCCGGCGCGGCCGTAGCGCATGATGTCGGGCACGAGCGTGCGGATCATCTGCGAGTGGCAGTTGTAGCAGCCTTCGCGCACGTAGATGTCGCGCCCGGCGAGTTCGAGCGGGGTGTACGGGACTTGCAGGCGGTCCTCGACGTTTTGCGCGCGGCTGGCGATGACGGTGGGCACGATCTGGATCATGCCGCCGGCGGCGACGGCAAGGAAGGTGAGCACGGTGAAGGGCGTGGCGTGGACGAGGAGTTTGTCGTACCACGCCGCCCACTTGCCGCCGCGTGTCTCGAAGTGCATCCACGCGAGGATTACGCAGAGGATGGTGCCGAAGAGGCCGGCGAGTTTGAGGAGGTCGCCGCCAAACATCCACACGCAGGCGAAGAGCGCGCCGAGGACGGAGAAGAGGACGGGCGGATTGAGCAGCGTGCCGGCCACGCCGAGGCGGTCGGCGGGCTTGTCCTCGACAAACACCCGGATGGTGCCGTTGACGGGGGTGGCGCGCCAGACGGTGCGCCCGATGTTGTACATGAGAAGCACCCAGCCGGCGAGGTAGAGGCCGCCGCCGACGAGCCGGAAGAGCATCATGGGGCGGATTGTGTTGAGCGTCTCGACGAAGTTGGGGTGGGCGAGGATCGTGCCGTTGTCGGTGGTGGCGTTGAGCATCAGGCCTTGGGTGATGCCGCTGGTCCACATGGCGGCGACGTAGAGGAGGATGCCGACCGTCCCGAGCCAGAAATGGAGGTTGGCGAGGGATTGCGAGTGGAGGGGGCGGTTCCAGAGGCGCGGGGCGAGCCAATAAAAAATGCCGGCGGCCATGAAGCCGTTCCAGCCGAGCGCGCCGGCGTGGACGTGGCCGATGATCCAGTCGGTGTAATGGCCGAGGGCGTTGACCGGCTTGATCGAGAGGAGCGGCCCTTCGAAGGTGGCCATGCCGTAGAAGGTGACGCCGGCGGCGAAAAATTTCAGGACGGGATCGGTGCGGAGTTTGTCCCATGCGCCGCGCAGGGTGAGCAGGCCGTTGAGCATGCCGCCCCATGAGGGCGCCCAGAGCATGAGGGAAAAGGTCATGCCGAGCGCCTGCAACCAGCCGGGGAGCGCGGTGTTGAGCAGGTGGTGCGGCCCGGCCCAGATGTACACGAAGACGAGCGACCAGAAGTGGATGACGGAAAGCTTGTAGCTGTACACGGGTCGCTCCGCCGCCTTCGGCACGAAGTAGTACATGATGCCGAGGATCGGCGTGGTGAGGAAAAACGCCACGGCGTTGTGTCCGTACCACCATTGCACGAGGCCGTCCTGCACGCCGCCGAACACCGGGTAACTGTGCAGGAACGAGGTGGGCAGCGAGAGGTGATTGACGATGTAGAGCATCGCCACGGTGATGATCGTCGCGATGTAGAACCAGATGGCGACGTAGAGGCCGGGTTCGTTGCGGCGGGCGAGCGTCCGGAAAAAATTCACCGCGAAGACGACCCAGATGAAAACGACGCCGATGTTGATCGGCCAGATGAGTTCGGCGTACTCCTTGCCGCGCGTGAACCCCGCGGGGAGCGTGATGGCCGCCGCCACGATGATGAGTTGCCAGCCCCACATGTGGATGGCGGAGAGCGCGTCGCTGGCCAGACGCGCCTTCACGAGGCGCTGCGTGGAGTAATAGATGCCGGCAAACATCATGTTGCCGACAAAGGCGAAAATGATGGCGTTGGTATGCAGCGGGCGCAGGCGACCGAACGTCAGGTACTGGACGCCGTCGGCCCTGAAGCCGCCAAAGGTGATCCATTCGAAAAACTTCCCGTTCATCTGCCAGAAGTTGAGCTGCGAGGCGACGAGGACGCCGGCAAGCATGCCGACGGCTCCCCAGAGGATGCCGGCCAGCATGAACTGGCGGACGATCTTGTCGTTGTATTCGAGCGTTACGGTGCGTGCAGCCATGATCGTAAGGAGTGCGGTGTGGTAGCGGATAGGCCGGATCGGTCTGGTCGAAGGCAGGGGGGCGGCGGCGGGCGGCGGTGGCAGGGGAGGGGGGGGAGGACAGGCGGCGAGGACGCCGCGATTTCAGGCGCGGGATGCTCAGGGCGTCCGGGCGCGGCCTTTGCGGCGTTCGCAGGAGTGGCAGGAGCCGTCGCCGCGACAGGAGGGTTTTTCGCCCTTGCCCTCGCCCTCGCCATGCGAGGATTGGCCCCGCGTGAGACCGTGCGCATGGCAGCGAGCCTCCGGGGCAAGAGAACCGTCGGCGACCAGGCCGGCGGCCAGTCGGGTGGCACGGGCGGCACGCGCCGCGGCGATGTCGATCACCACCGGCTGGCCGGCGCCGCCGCCGCCGCCGACGGACGGCTCCTCGTCGGCGAGAGGCAGGAGCGCCTCGCTCTCGGCGCTGGTGAATCGACGTCGCGATTGTTCACGCCAGAAAAAGACAATGAAGGTGATCGTCAGGCAGAGGCTGATTGCCAGTGTGAGAGGAATGATGTCCATGAGTCCGGAACCAAAGGACACGGCACAAGTCCGGTTGTGCGTTTTTTGTTTTCGGGCGGACAACGTGGAGGAGGAATCACCGGACGACAATCGTATCCAAAATCCGCGCAAGGCTCGCCAACTGATGCGAGGCAGGGAAGCGCCGGATATGGCACATTGCCGCCATGCACGATACCCTCATCGGGGCGCTCAAGGCCCGTAGATTCTACTTGCGCGTCCGGTGGGAGGTGGGGTTGAGGGCGTTGCCGCCGTCGTCGGCGCTGGCGGAGCCGGATGCGCTGGTCCACCTCATGGACTGGACGCTGGAGCAGTTTTACCAGGAGTTGCAGACCGGGCCGCGGCATTCCGTGCGCGAATCCCGGCAGCCCGCGTGTCCGTGCGGCCTCAATCCGCTGATCGCGTACTTTGTGACGGGCGAGGCGGCCCTGATGGAAATAATGCTCGATCCGCGGGGACGCTGGGCGCACCTCGAACCCGGCCTGTGCACGGAGGAAATCACCACGGCCCGCGAGGCGATCCGGCGGGTGGCCGGCCGGGAGATCGATGCCTTCTGTGCGGTCTGCCAGCGCAAGGAGGCTCCGAAAACAACGCTGCCCGGTTCGTTCCTGCGGGGATGAGGCGCCGCCGCGTTGCCGGGGCCCGGAGTCGGGGCCGGGTATCCGGAAACCGGGCACATGGGGCGTCGTGAAACACCGGCCAGGAGATTCACCACCGCGGCAGGAGATACTATGAGGCCGACAAGCAGGGGAAAGATCCCCAACCTGTCGGCCCAACCTTATGATAACAAACGTTAAGGAACCGTAAGGAAATAAACAGAGCAAAGATGCGCCGGAATTGAAGAGGGAGCCAAGGAGCTGACGAGGGAGTTTACCGGATTGGGAATAAATGAGCGAGTCAGCGACGCTGGCTCGCTCTTCAAGACCAAGCAGATTTGCTCTGTTTATTTCCTTACGGTTCCCAAGACCAAAGATAACGCCAAGGACAAGAATAGCGCTAAACTCTGTGTCTTTGCTCTGTGGTTAAAAAACAATTTTTAGAAGTTCCCTTATGGAATTGTATGAACGCCAGAGGTGACAGCCGCGCGCTCCAATGCCGCATCGAGCGTGGCGAGAGTGGCGGTTTCCCGCACGGCAAGTTCGAGATAGGCCGCATCGTAAACGGTTAACCCGTGAAGCCTGGCAAGAGAGATCACATCACGGGGAACCCGTGATGCGGTTTCGTCATCCTGGACCACGCCAAGACCTTGCGCTATATTCAGCAACTCGCTGGACTCGGCCAACGTAATTCGTCCCCGTTTTTCGGCTTGGAGAATCCCGTTGGTCACTTCTGCCCACCAGTGAGCCGGAACCAGCAGGGAGCCAGCCTTCCCGACTGCTTTATTGATCGTGACTGCTTCGCTGCTGGCCATTTCATCGGGCAACAGCATGGCCAGTGCAGCCGAACCATCGATAACGAGGTTCATTTCCTGCCTTGGGTAACGAGGTCTTTGGTCGTCAAGGTGTCAGTCTTGCGACGCGTGGGAATAGCCGCGAGCCGACGCAAGGCATCGGCGCGAACAGCCGTGCGCTGCACGGGAACCAGACGCGCTACGGGCTTGTCGTGGCGCGTGATAAGAATCTCCTCCTGGTCCCGTTCTACTCCGTTGAGATAAGCACCCAGCCGGGTTTTGATTTCGAGCACGGTGACTGTTCGTGTTTTAACCATAATGACCATCGGTTAACCAAAACTGGGCTTTTAACAAGAAGGAAGAGAGCTTGCGAGTCAGTCGCGAAGGCGCGTGTCCGGCGGGGGGGGGGGCCGCTTTCGCCGGGGTTCAACCGCTTTTGCTGGCGATGACGAGGACGCCGGCGAGGATCAGGGTGCCGCCCGTCCAGTGGGTCCAGGTGAGGCGTTCGCGGAGGAAAATGGCGGCGAGGACGATGGCGAAGACGACGCCGAGTTTGTCCACGGGGGCGACGCGCGAGGCTTCGCCGAGTTGCAGGGCGCGGAAGTAGCAGAGCCAGGAGAGGCCGGTGGCGAGGCCCGAGAGGGCGAGAAACAGCCAGGTGCGGCGAGAGAGGGTGGCGAGTTCACGGACCGGCGCGGGGGCGGCGGCAAGCGCCACGGCCCAGGCGAAGACGAGAACAACGACGGTACGGATGGCGGTGGCGAGGTGGGAGTTGACGCCGGCCACGCCGACCTTGGCGAGGATGGCGGTGAGGCCGGCGAAAAAGGCGGAAAGGAACGCCCAGAGGAACCAGTTCATGGAGCGAGCAATAGGGCCTCCCTGATCATCAGGAAAGAGGCGAATCGGTCCAGCTTGTTGCTTGATGGCAATCTCTGCCGGGCAACCGCAATCGCATGGGAGTCTGACGAAGAGTCCGGTTCGCAAGTGTCGAATAAACGGATTTGTTCCGGCGGGGCGGTTTCAGGGCAACGGGGAGATCGTTATGCTCACCGTATGAGCGTGCTGTTGAACCGGGTGCACCCGGTGAAGGCCGACACCGTGACCGGGAGCGTTGGATGGGCCCATCCAGGGTTCGATGCAGTAAAACGGCGCGTCGGGGGAGGGGCTCCAGGTGACAAAGGCAAAGGTGGGCGGTGGCACCTGCTCTTGTCTGTGACGGATGGTAATCACCGGGTTTTTCTCCAGACGGTCCGGGCTGTCCGGCGCGGGGTAAAGAACTGCTTCGTTGGAACGTAGTCCGTAATGAATGACGGCGTTGGCAAGTTGCGGGTGGGCGAGCGATTCATCCTGCGGAAATGCCGGATGAGGGATCAGTTTTCCTTCTTCGGGAAGACCGGCGGCGCAGGCATGTGTAGCCGATATCCGGATACGATAGTTGTTCCTGCGGAGTTCAGGCGGCGATCCGGGGAGGACGGGAGCGAAAAATAAAAATGGTGTCCGCGCTCCACGGTATGGGGTGGCGTTTTTCGTTGTTCGTGAGACTGAGCTCACATGTCAGCCCCGATGTGAGAAAACGGTAGCGGACGATAAACGTGTAATCGAAGGGGTAAGCCTCGCGTGCCTCGGCGTCCGGTTGAAAGACGGCGTCGAAGCCGTGTGTCGTCGAGGTTGGAGACGGCGAGGCGTTCCATGCGCTCGTCGTATTCGACGCCCGCCTCCTTTAACTCGATGAGTTTTTCGGTTTTTAATTTGTCGAGCTGACGGCGCAGGATCTGGTCGGGGTCCCCGACGATGGATTCGCAGAGCGTGAGCACGTCGAACGGATAATCGGGCGAGGCGCGGTCGAGTTTTTGCACCGTGTCGATGAGGTAAAGCGAGAGAGCCTGATGCAGCGAAAAGTCCTCTTGCAGATCGACGTTGACGCGCAATTTTCTGCGAGGCGCTTGTTTTCGATGATGTGCTTGGGCACCCGCACGATGATGTATCCAACATCATAATACCCGCTGCGTCCGGCGCGGCCTGCGACCTGTTTGAAATCGCGCACGCTGAGGATCGCCGCCTTCTGTCCGTCGTATTTCCAGAGTTGCGTGAAAAGCACGGTGTGGATGGGCACGTTGACGCCGACGCCAAGCGTATCCGTTCCGCAGATGAGTTTGAGGCGTCCGCGCTGCGCGAGTTGTTCGACGAGGATGCGGTAGCGTGGCAGCAGGCCGGCCGTGGTGAACGCCGATGCCGTGGCGCAACCAGCGTTTGAGGTTCTTGCCGTAGGGGCTGTTGAATTTCACGCCGACGAGGTCGTCGGCGATGGCGGCTTTTTCGTCCTTGGTCAGGAGGTTGAAGACGGGGCAACCCGCAAAAAACATCCTTTTCGCCTCGCTTCCCCCTTCATTCGATTTTCATAAAATCATCGAGGGAGCCAAAAAATATATTATATTATCCTATCCATCAAGTAATTATAAAAAACAACTATTGTTTCATCAAAAAATATCAACAAACAACGTTTTAACGTTACTACGTAGTAAAACACTCATATCGCCTTTCCCAAACAATAGCTGACAGACCTCCCCGATCGCCCACGACAAATGCTGATGCAAACGCCAAACGATTCCATTGCCACACTCCCCCCCCCCCCCCCTGTTTGGGAAGTGAGGCAGACAAAAACGGGAATGCCGCTTCCCATTGGGACACACAAATCCGCAACATCATTCTGGATCGGGACAATGGGGTTCTCCTGCATGCCCAGCTTCGCAACTCCCTGCGCCGCCTCATTGAAAACGCACCGGAAAAATCCTCTAAACTCCCACCCGAAAGCGAACTCGTAAAACTCCTCAACGTGGCGCCCAGCACCGTTCGCAAAGCCCTTGATGGACTCGTCACCGAAGGCCTCATCCAACGCCGCCGCTCCATTGGCACCGTCATCAAACCGCGCTCCGGCGCCCACTGGCTGAAAAACATTTCCGTTATCATGCCCAATTACCCCAGCCACACGATCAGTGCGCACCTCTCCGCCCTCACCCGCCAGATGGGGCTCATTGGTGGCAAGGTGAACATTATCACTCTTGGCCGTGGCGATGATTGGCGATCATGCAGCCAGCAACTCGATTTTTCACCGGCGGAAGGCGGCGTCGTATTCTTCAATCATTTTTCAACCCCCACCCTCATCGACCTCCACAACACCCTTCAACGCCAAGGCTACCGCACCGTTCTGCTCGGCCACCTGCGCGACCATGGCGTGCCCCTCGCCCAGGTCGAAGTCCGCACCGACCTGGGCACCGGGTTCGACGGCGACACCGTCCACTACCGCCCTGACGGCTTTCACCGCTCCATCTCCGCCATGGGGGCACTCCATCGCTTCAACCCTCCCGCTCGCCCCAACGCCAACGCCGACGTCGAATCCAGCCACGCAACCATCGAACCCGAGTTCTTCGACCTCGAAC
>JAISAX010000171.1 GCA_031266495.1 Opitutaceae bacterium | reverse complement strand
GGGGAGGGGAATTAAAAATTAAGAATTAAGAATTAAGAATTAAGAAAACGGACTTCGGCTGCGGATGTGGGTTGGTGGCTTGGACTTCTTGATTCTTAATTCTTAATTTCAGCGGGGGGGGGGGGGGCTTAGTCGCGTGCGTTGAGGAGCCAGCCGGTTTTTACGGCCTTGAGGCGCGGCGTCTCTTGTATTCCTTCCTGGAATACGGGGCGGTTTTCCACGGGGGCGTCCGGAAGGTAGGTGGGGTCCCAGCCGTTCCATTCGCCGAGGGAGTGGAAGGTCCAGTCCCAGCCGTGTTTTTCGAAGAGGTCAATGGCGTCGGTGATCCATTGTTCGCCGCCGGGCGCCCAGCGGATGACGCCAAATTCGCCGACGAAAACGCGCGTGCCGGGGTTTCGTTTCTGGAAATGGATGACTTCTTCCATGGTTTTTTCGACGGAGGCTTTGTTCCAGCCGGCGACCATTTTGCCGGAATCGAAACGAGGGGAGTCACCGGGATAAGTGTAAAGGCCGCGTGTATCCGGTCCGCGCTTCTGGATGGCGCGGACGCCCTGGTGGGTGTAGGCGTGGGGCATGTAGTGGTGAAAGGTGTACATGACGCGGGGGTCGTCGATGACGGGCATCTGGGCAAATCCCCAGGGCATGCCGCCGTTGGGCGGGGCGGCGATGACGAGCCAGATTTTCGCGTCGTTGGCGCGGATGGTCTTGATGCATTCGGGCAGGAGCCAGTCCCACCAGATTTCACGGGCTTGCCGGGGGTCTTGATAATTGGGTTCGTTCTTGATGTCCCAGGCGACGATGGCGGGTTCGTCGCGGTAACGCCGGCTCATGGCGCGCCAGAAGTCGATGAGGTGGGCGTTGCGTTCGTTTTCATCGCCTTCGTAAAAGACGTCGAAGCGGCTGCCGTGGAGGCCGGCTGCGGCGAGGATGATCTGGATGTCGAGCTGGCGGCAGGCGGGGAGCATGGCGTCGAGGCGGGCAAGGTTGCGTTCGTAGGGGGCGAGGGGGTTTTCGGGAGTGGCGGGTTTGGCTTTTTTCCCGGCGGCCTTGAGTTCGGCTTTGTAAGCGGGGTCGTAGGTGTCGAGTTCGAAGTTGATGCGGATGGCGTTGGCGTGGTTGGCGGCGAGGTAGTTGATGTAGTCTTCGGTGATGTGGCGGATGCCGGTGTTGGCGCCGCGCCAGCGGGCGTGCGGTGTGCGTTCGGCGGCAGTCGCGGGGTTCGTGGAATCCGCGGAATCCGTGGCGATTGTCACCGGGGGGGGAGGGGGGGGGAGGGCTGTATTCTTCAAGAGTTCTTTTTTGATGACGCGGAAATATCCGGTGTCTTTTGCGCCTTCGGGATAATCGGGGCGGCTCTTCAGGTTGTCGTCTGGCGCGTAGGTTGGGTCCCATGCGTTGAAGGCGGAGGTAAAGGAGTGGAGCGTCCAGTCCCAGCCGTGGCGTTCGAAAATTTCGAGCGAATCGGCGAGCCATTGCGCCGCGCCGGGCGCCCAGCGGGCGGCTCCAAATTCGCCGACAAAAATGCGCGCGCCGGGATTTCGTCGTTGGAAAAGAATGACTTCCTGCATGGTGCGTTCGAGCGCGGTTTTGTCCCAGTCAACGGGTTTGCCGCCGTCGAAGCGCGGGGATTTTCCGGGCCAGGTGTAGTGGCCGCGGGTGTCGGGGCCGCGTTTCTGGATGCCGCGGATGCCCTGGTGGGTGTAGGCGTGGGGCATGTAGTGGTGAAAGCTGTACATGACGCGGGGGTCGTCGATGAGGGGCATTTGCGCAAATCCCCAGGGCATGCCGCCGGTGGGCGGGGCTTCGACGACGAGCCAGACTTGATCGTCGTGTTTGCGGATGGCGGCGATGGAGTTGGGGAGGAGGTCGTCCCACCAGATTTTTTTGGCGATGACGGGGTCGCGGTAGTTGGGTTCGTTCTTGATGTCGTAGCCGATGATGATGCTTTCGTTGCGATAACGTTTGGCGAGCGCGCCCCAGAGTTCGGGCATGTGTTTGTTGTAGTCGTTTTCGTCGGTCTCGTAAAAGACGTCGCCCGCCTTGCTGCCGTAAATGGCGCTGAGGGTGAGAATGACCTGGATGTCGTGTTTGCGCAGGAGGGGAAGCAGCGTGTCGAGGTTGGCGAGGGTGAGTTCGTAGGGAGCGAGCGGGTTTTCCGGCGTGGGCGCGGCGGGCGGGCGTCCTTCGGCTTTCAGTTTTGCGAGGAAGAACCGGTTGCCGGCATCCATGTTGAGATGCAGCCGGACGACGTTGACGTGGAGGCTGGCGAGAAAATCGATTTCCTTCGCGGTGACTCTGTCGAGGCCGATGGAGTTGCCGCGGAGGCGCGGGTGCAGGGTGCGGGGCGTCGCTCCGGTGGCGGAAGGCGGCAGGAGGAGGGGGGGGGGGGGGCGCGTTGGTATTTGCCGCGCCGGTTTGGGCTGCGTTGGCCGGGATGGCCATGCACACAAACAGGAACACATGGAGAAGTCTGTGGAGCGGGAGCATGGGATGTGGCATGTCTTTGTAGTTAATGTGCGGCTACGGGCTGGAGAGCGCGCCGGTTGCGACGGCGGCGGTTGGCAATTACGGCGAAGGTTGTCAGCAAGCCGGTAACGAGGGCGACTGTGGCAGGTTCAGGAACAAGGCCGCCGATGGTGAAGTTGTCGGCGAGTTGGCTGGCGGCAAGTTGTCCGCTGACGTTGTCGATGCCGAAATTGATGAAGGAGATGATCCCGACGTCGGCCCCTGTTCCGGTAACGGAGAAAAGGTTGGCGTAGGTCTGGCCTTCAATGCCTGTGCCGCCGAAGTCGATGACAAAGGCGCCTGCGAGAGTCAGATTTCCGTCGATGATGAGCGATGCTCCCGATGTGGCATCAAGGTCGAAACCAAGGATGGCCCCGTCCGCAAGCGTGGTGTTTCCGACTGTGAGTTTGTTGGCGGTGAGGAATGTCGCAGCGGCGGAAACATCAAGGGTTCCCGTGGCTGCAAGGCTGCCGCTCACGATGAGCGTGCCGCCTTCGACGTTTGTTCCGCCAGTCCAGGTGTTCGTTCCGGCGAGGATTTGGGTGGATGCGCCTTTTTTCGTGAGCGCCAGGGTGCTGCCGGTTCCGCCATCGGCGATCACGCCGCCGAAGCTGAAAACTTCCCCTTCTGTGGCGTTACTGATGATGAGTGTGCCAGTGGCGGCGCGGGCAGAGGTGAAGGCTTCGGCGGTGCCGGGAACAATATCATAACCGTCCCGGGCCTGGACAAGACCGCCGCTTCCGGACAATCCTTTTGTAGTGATGCCTCCTGTGTATAATGTTGTTGCCGCGCTCACGTCGTGACCCTGGAGGATATTGAGGGTCGCGTTGTTATCGAGTGTGATTTCCGCGAAGGTGGCTGCGGGTGAGTTGATGTTCAATGTTGCTCCCGTGGAGATCGTCGTCGCGCCCGTTACGGTGATGGAGGCAAGTTGATAACGTTGGCCTTTGCGGGTACGCCCGAAATTCAGGACCCCTGCCTGGACGTCCAGCCGGTTGATGCCGAGTTGGACGATGTTGGTGTCGTTGTTGCTGTTATTGGTGAATGTCAACGCGGCGCTTCCCGCCTTGGCAAGGGTGCCATCGATATATAAACTGCCATCGCCGCCGGCAGGGCCGCGCCAGAGCCAGTTGCTGGTCAACGTGACGTTGAAGTTGTTTACGCGATAATTTTCTCCGTTCAGGAGAACCTCGCCATAGGCAGTTGGCGTGACGATGTTGTTTTCGGATTTCGTATGCGGCGCCTGTGTGGCGTCAACACCATCGGCCAGCCAATTGCCCGCAGTGGTATAGGTACTATTGCCGGCGGATTTCCACGAATAATCGGCGGCGTGTGTTGTTACGGAAAACAGCGCGAGGGCGAGGGCGACGAGCGCGACGAGCGCGGCGAGGACGGCCGCATGGGGCGAGGCCGCATAGGGCGAGTGACATATTGGATTTTTCATGGATGTGAATAATGGATATTGTTTTTAAGGAGCGTGAACGGAGAGATGTATCGGGTTTTTGGTGAAACAGGCGTCGATGAGGCCGTGCGGGGGGAGGGGGGGGGGGGGGAGGAGAGAGAGAGGATGCGCGCGAGTACTGGATATATAAGAGTTTCGGTGTGGTCGGAATGATGGGGCAGGCAGGTTTATCGAATGTTGCGCATTCACGATTCCCGTTTCCGGAAATTTCCGGAAGACCAATCGCGTGGTTCCATGAAGATACCACTCCGGCTTCGTCCGGCACTTGTCATTCAAAGACCATCACGGACCGAAGTTACGCGGATCGACCGTAGTCCGCGCTTGCCGGACAAACTGGCGTATCTCCATTTATGACAGCCTGTTGCGGGCTTCGCAAGCGAAGCCCCTACGTGGGGCACAGCGTAACATCCGTCACAGCGAAGGATTCCATGATGGCAGTAAACGGTAGCGACTGGTGTGTGCGCCGGGGGCGGGGCGGGCGGTGGAATGGTGTGTGTGGCAGGGGGGAGGGGGGAAGGGCCACAGGAACGATTGAAGCGCGTCAGGAGATTTCCCAACGGGCGCGCAAGGCCGCCAGTTCATGCACGGGGAGAGCCTCGATGTTGTCCGACAGACGATAACCGTGCTCCTGTATTCCTGGAAATACTACAAAAACGTGTTCCAGCTTCAGATCGAGCGCCGCGTTGCGCATGGACGCCGTGAGGCCGGGGCTGGCGCTGGCCTTGAAATCGAACCCATACGCGCGTCCTCCGCGTTCAACTACAAGATCCATTTCATCCCCGCTGTGGACCGCGTAGGTGAAGCACTCCTCCTCGCGCAGGCCAAGCGTCCGGATGACCTGTTCCAGCGCGAACCCCTCCCACGAGGCACCATAAAGCGGATGCGTGTTGAGGTCCTGAAATATTCGGATGGAGAGCAGCGCATGGGCCAGCCCTGCGTCGCGGAAGTAGAGTTTGGGGGCCTTGCGCAGGCGTTTGTTCAGGTTGCGTTCGAGAGGTGGCAGCAGGCGAATCAGGAGCGCGCCTTCCAGCAACTCGATGTAACGTTGCACGGTCTTGGCATCCACCGAGAGCAGGCGCGCCGCCCCCGCATGATTCCACACCTGCCCGTGCGACTGTGCCAGCAATTGCAGGAGCCGGCGCAGGGCGGCGGGCGGCACGCGCGTGCTTGTCAGGTCGCGCAAATCCAGCTCGATCAGCGAGCGCAGGTAGTCGAGCCGCCAACTGAATGACGCGGACGCATCTTTCAAAAACGCCGGAGGCAGCCCGCCCTGAACCCAGAGTGTCTCGTGGTGTTCAGGCTCGATCTCCCCGACGTTGAACCCCGCTATTCCCACATGCGCCACCCGCCCGGCCAGACTTTCCGTGACACCTTTCAGCAATCGTGGCGCAACGCTGCCGAGCAGCAAAAACCGGGCGGGGTTCGCGGGTCGGTCCGCCAGATAGCGCAACAGGGGGAAAAGCTCCGGCAAACGTTGCGCCTCGTCGATCACCACCAGCCCGTGGAGCCGGGCCAGTTCTCCCTGCGGATCGTTCTCCAGCCGCCGTTGATCCACGAGATTTTCGAGATCGAAATAATTTCCCTGCTTCACCGGAAACTGCCGCGCCAGCCACGTCTTGCCCGACTGGCGCGGCCCTTGCAAAAGACATACCGGCGAACGGTTCAGGGCATCCGTGATTTCGTTAATTAGTTGATTTCGTGCTATATTCATTATTTTCTTGAAAAACAGGACTTCTGCTCCTGTTTTTCAAAGACAATGAACCAACTTCGTCAAGGATTGCTTCCGCTGGACGAACTCGACGACGAACAGTTCGAGAGCTTTCTGCTGCAATTTCTGGGCGCGGGCATCTCGCTCGAAGTGATGGAAACGACGCTTGTCGCCCCGGAAAATGGCAATGACCAGGAGGCCGCCCCGGCAAGGAGAACGCGCACCATCCGGCACCGCCTGGTCAGCGCCAGCAAATACGGGGCGCCGGGACGCGCCGGCCAACGCGGGATCGATCTGCGCGCTCTCACCGAAACCGGCCTCGTATGGGTTTTTCAATGCAAACACTACCGGTCTTCTTTCAGCGCCTCGCACGCACGCGACGCAGTCGAAACAGCCAGGCGGGATTATCCCGGCGCGGACCGTTATTTCCTGGTGACGAGCGGCGAACCCACACCTGCTGTCCATGACGTCATCGATCCACTCCCCGGCTGGGAACTCTGGGGGTGTTCCGCCCTGAGCGCGCGGTTTCTCAATGCCGACGAAATTCCCGGCGTCAAAAAAATCGAAATCCTGCGGCGCGTGTTTCCGGTCAACGGCGAGGCCATCGTCCGGCGACTGTTTCCGCTCCATGACGACCTGCTCGTCGAGCCGTCCGTTTTTTTCCAGTCCTGGCTGGAGCCGGAGCGGCTTTTCCATCATCGCGCCGTCCTGGTTGGACGCGAAAAAGCGCTCGAATCCCTGCATGATTTCGTGGATGAATCCGGTAAACGGATACTGATCCTTTCCGCGCCTGGTGGCGTCGGAAAGACTCGTCTCTTGCGCGAATTTGGCGAGACGTTTCCCGAAAAACATTCCGGTCGCGACGTGCTGTTTGTTGATCCGAATGCGCGCCCTAGCGTCGATTCCACCCGCTTGCGGGCGGCGTTGCGGGGTGAACTCGTCGTGGTGCAGGACGACGCTCATCGCACGGAAACCTTGCGCAGGGATCTCGTCGCGGCGGTGCTGGACAAGGGCGGCAAACTGGTTTTTGCCACGCGGCCTCACGGCGTGGAATCGCTGCACGGCTGGCTGGCACAGGTTGGCGTTGATAGTGGCTGTATCCGGATTTTGCCCACATTGCCCGTGCTCCGGCGGGAACAACGCCTGGCACTCGCCCGGGAAATCCTGCCGTCTGACAAACAGAATCTCGCCCCTGCGCTGGCCGAACTTTCCAAGGGGTGCACGCTTGTTACCACGGTCGGCGCTGCGCTGCTCGAGCGAGAAAAAATCCCGCTTTCCGACTGTCTGGATTCAGTCGATTTTCAAAGGGCGGTTTTTGACCGTCTGGAACGGGAAATTGTCGATCCGCTCGTGTCGCCGGACGCCTTGCCCGCCTTGCGCGACACCTTGCGTTTGCTCGCCGTATTTTCTCCCTGGAACGAGCGTATCCTTGATATTGATACGATATCGGAACTGGTCGGCATCCTGCCATGCGGCATCCGGGGCAACATCGATCGACTGCTCCTGGCCGGATTGCTTGTGCAGACCCGGGAGGGCAGGCGTGTCGTGCCCGACCTTTTTGCCGACCACCTGGTTTTCCACGCATGTTACGACAGTGACGGCACACTCACGCCGTTTGCACGCCGGCTGCAGGACGTCCTGGGTGCCGGGCAGACGGGGATTACCGTGCTTCGCAATCTCGCCGAAACTGAATGGCGGGCGCGCCTGCAAACAGGCAGGGTCAGGGGGGGGGGGGGGGATTCACTGCTGGCCCCATTCTGGTCACGGCTCACGGAAACATTTGAGCAGGCTGACTTTTGGAAACGTTCGCAAATCATCGAGCAGTGGACGCAATTCGCGGTGTTTCAACCGGAGCGCAGTCTGCAACTTGCCCGTTACGCCATCAATCTGGACTCCGCGCCACCGCCACCGCAGGAAATGCGCGATTGGGCGGGATGGGATGAACTCTGCTCTTATACGCAAGTGTTGGAAAAATTGCGGGCCTTGCTGGAACCCGTCGCAATTTATCATGCCGCATTGCGTTTTCGGGCGCTCGATTTGCTTCTTGATCTGTATCTGAAAAACAAGGGCAAAGACGAAAGATCACGAAGCGAGCCTTTTGCCGCGATTGGCCGCGTGGCAGAATTCAGACACAGGCATTCCGTTGATGCGTCGCTTGCCGTGATTGCCTGGCTGGAGGGGAAATTGCGCGATTCCATGGACGTGCAGGCGAGCGCATTGCGGGACCACCTGCTCCATCAATCAACGGACGCGCTCGATCTCATGTTGTGCCCGCTTTTTAGTCGTGTGGTTGGAAACAATTACGTATCGGGAAAAACATTTTATTTCGGAGACCGTTTGCTTTCGACGTCGAAAACGCGCGGAGTCCGCGGCAGGGCGCTTGCGCTTTTGCACGACCTCGTGCTTCCGCACGGGGAAATCGCGGTGCTCAATGCACTGCCCGTTTTCGGGGAGGCTATTGCCGGATTGCGATCCTGTTACGACGGCGAGATCTCCCCGAAGAAAGAAGCCGAATGGTTTCAGGAGCAGTGCGCCGCGCTGCGCTTGATCGAACAACTGGTCGCGTCCGTGCCTGGGCAATCGCCGCGTGTCCTGTTTCGTATTGCGCATCTGCTGCGACCATTCAGCCGGGACGAATCGTCTTCGCCTTTCGGAGTCGAATGCAAGCGGGTGCTCGCGCTGGTGCCAGACACGCATGAACTCCGCCTCGCCCGCCTGCTGTTATCCAGCGCATGGGAGGAGTTTCAGCCCGGAGGCGACGTATCGACGGAGGGAATTCGCAAGGTTCATGCCCGATGGGAAGAATTCGGCGATGAAATCGCGGCGCATTTTCTTCGAGAACACACGACACCCGCCGCCGTCGTGAATGCCGCCGAATCGCTTGCCACCGGTTACCGGCGCGCGGATTTCTCGCCGCAATTCCATGCTCTCTTTTCCGCGCTCGCGAGGAAGCGTCCGGCGTTCGCGGCAAGGTGTATCGACAATTTGTTTACACGCGAAAATTCCCCGGTCGATGGATGGTGGACGTCATGGTTCACGGGATGCCGGAAGCCGCCCGGTTCGCGCCGGCTGCACGGATGGGCGCGGAAAGTGTTGCGTGCCGGGAACCCGGTGCGATGGCAGGCGTTGTTATCTGCGTTGCGCTGGACCCGCATCGGTGAACCCGGAACGAAAATACTGGACGAGATTGGCACATGGGCGGCACGTCTCGATGACCGTGTTTTTGAAGAGGCCATCGCCTGTCTGAATTGGGGGGGGGGAGGAGAGAGGGACAAGACCATTGACGAGGCAATTTTGAAAAATCTGGATCTGGCCGTTTTATCCGGGAAAAACCTGTTGCGACTCGCCGCCTGTTTGCGGCGTGGGCTGGGGGTAGTGCCACGCAAATTACCGCCGGACTTTGCGCGGCGGTTCATTGATGCGTTGCGCGATTTGCACCGTGTCAATTCGCTGGATGATCACGATGCCGAAGCGTTTCTTGGCCATCTCGCGGAACTCGAACCACGGCATTTTTATGAAATGTCAAGGCAACGTGTAGCCGATTTTTTGATACTGAATCCATTTGAAAGAACGGGGAAAAATCCGCTCCCGCATCGGGAAGGGATATTCGAGCTATCCGGATTGCCCGAAACGGACGGTTACAAGGAACTGGCGGAAGACTTGTTCAGGCAATGGCGCACGGCGAATGCCGGCGAGCGTCCCGTGTGGCGAAGGCTGTTCCAGACGGCAGTGTTGCAAGTATCGCAGGTCGGGCTTGGTTGCCTGCGCCGATGGCTCGACGAGACAACGCGGGAGGACGATCTCGAAGAAATCATCCGGTCACTCAAGTTTGACGATTCCCGAATCATTTTTGATGAACCGGAATTTGTGAAAGATGTGCTGCGAAAAACAGAGGCGATTGCCCCCCTTCGTATTGAAGAATTGAATTTCCGACTGGGTAATTCCGCCTCGCCCCGGATACGCCATTATACCGGTCATGAACTTGATCCCGAATACCGCTATTATCGGGAGGATGCAGTCAAGGCTGCCGAAATCCATGCGCGTGATCCCGAATTGGCTGCCTTTTATCGGGGGATCATCTGCAGCGAGGATGCCAACGACGTCCGTATGCGCGAGCAGGCTGGACGCGGATCATTCGAAATGGATTAGCCTAAAAAGTGCCCGTTACAGGGACAGGATTCACACGAAAATAAACCGGCTAACCCGGTCACAGAGTGAAAGCGTGCCGTCCGCGCGCAGCGGGGCAAGCGGAGCGACCATCCGGATGTCGAGTGCGTTCATGAAGCGGTGTCTGTTTCGATGACGAGCTGATGTTACGCATGCCTGGGAAGTGGCGCGGGCGTCCCGCCCGCCGACGGCGCGGAGCGCCGCCCTGAAACAAGGGTGAAAGGCACCTCCCGCAGATGCGGGCGAGACGCCCGCGCCACGACGCTCCGCGGAACGTCAGTGACGAGTTGAGGGGGACTGTCAGGGGCGAGACGTCCGTTGTGGCCGTTGAAACGGAAAGTGCAGGGGTCAGGATGTCGGGGTGGGTTTGCCTGCCCAAAAGCCTTTGCTGGATTCATCGAGCTTGTCGCGAAACTGCACACGGCCATCAAGGAAAAGGAGGGCGGCTTTCCCGTCGTGTCGCTTGACGATGTTATCCGGATTGTTGCCGTGGGTTCCTCCGGAAACGGTGTCGGTGCCCGCATCGAACAGGAACATCATCAACAGAGGGGCCTCAAAATCCGAGAATCGCTTGACCGGGTTCGTTGTGGCCACTTGGGAACAAGCAGTGTTCATATTGAAACTCCCCAAGGTATATAGTGTATCGTGCATGGGGTGCTGGAAAATCGACTGGCGCGTCCCGTAAACCTTGTCGGGCTGGTTGACATACGTTCTGAGGCGGTAGGAAAAACGCGCCTCGTTGCCTACCGGGAGGTTCGGATCGCGACCGGGACAGATCTGGTCCTTGTTGTCGTTCGCGTAGAGAATGAAACCTGTGTAAATCTGCTTCAGGTTGGAAATGGTTTTGGCGGTATTGGCTTTCTTCCGGACGGCGCCAATGGTCGGAATCATGATCGCGGCGAGAATCCCGATGATGGCGATGACCGTGAGAAGTTCGATCAGGGTAAACGCCGCAGGGCGACGGAGGGCTTGGCATGGCCTGATTGTCATAGGGGAAGGGAGGGTGTGTATTGTATTTTTCATGACATTATCCGGAGGAAAGGGATTTCGAGGATGCTGGCGCACATGAGATGCGACGCTTCGGGGCCGCCGAAGCTGCGGGTGTGGTTGTGCAGGAAATTGTAGCCGCTGTAGAAAAGCCACCAGGCGTTGTCGTGGCGGACGAGGCTGCGGCCCGGCATGATGATGCAGCAATCGGATTCGCCTTCGCGTCCGCGCGGGAGCCACGGCGTAGTGCGCCAGGGACGACGCCAGTGGATGCCGTCATCCGAAAAACACAGTTCCACGTCGATGGTCTGGGCGGCGCAACGGTAGTGGCCGAGCAGGCCGACGCGTCCGCGTGGCGTGTGCGTGACCGTGAGATAATAAAATTGGAGGTCGGCGGGATCGGAGGCGTCGGGCCGGATTTCGCCCGCCGGGCCGTTCCATGTCAGGCCGTCGGCGCTGGTGAACCGACGGATGAGGCGTCGGTAGCCGACGGCGTTGTCACAGGCGACATAACCGGGGTCGTTTTTTCCGCCGGGCATCGGCTCGATGACGGCGGTGTAAGCCTCGAATGTGCCGTCGGGGAGTTGATAGACGGTGGTGGCGTCGTTGATGACTTCGTGTGGAAGCGCGGCGGGTTCGTTGGCGGGGCGCGACGCGTGAAGGTTGCCATCGAAGGTGAGACCGTCCGGCACGGCGTTTGCCGCGACAGCGCGGTCGTGCGGGTGGTAAAAGCAGGCGCGGTGCGGGTTGTGCACCGTGTAGTGGCGACCGTCCGCGCTGTCGGCGGCGAGGTAACGAACGACGCCGGGGTAGCGTGTCCAAAAGTAAATGCGGTGGGTGCCGTCGCGGAGCCGGAGGTGCTGGGGCTGGCGCGGGTTCCAGCCGTCGGGGAGATTGCCGACCGAAAACGGCGCGGAGGTATCCGCCGGACCGGAGGAGAGGACGGCGCGCGTGCGCCGCATGGCGGCCGGTTCGCGCACGGGTCCGTCGGCGAAACAGATGTTGCGTCCACCGTTTTCCTCGATGTCGAACCAGAGTCGCCAGGTGTCTCCGGTCCCGGAGGCGGATGGTTCCGCGTCACCGCTGAAGTTGATGATGCGGCCGGGAATGGTCTCCGGAGAGATCACGTTCCCGAGTTTTTTCCAGGCGGATGGATCGAAGGAGGACATGGGCATCAGTTTTGTGCAGCGTTGCGCGCCCAGCCGGTCTTCAGGACCTTCAGGCGGTCGGTTTCTTGCAGCCCTTTTTTGAAGGATGGACGTTTTTTCCCTTCTTCGTTGGCGGTGTAGGTGGGGTCCCGGTCGGGGGATTCGCCGATGGAATCGAAGGTCCAGTCCCAGCCGTGGCGTTCAAAGATTCCGATCGAGTCGGCCAGCCATTGCGCGCCGCCGGGTGCGTCGCGCCTGACGCCAAATTCGCCAACGAGGATTCGCACGCCGGGATTGCGTTGTTGGAAGCGGGTTACGTCTTCCAGCGTTTTTTTGACGGCGGTGTTGTCCCAGAAAAAAGTCTGCGTGTTGCCGTCGAAACGGAGTGGTTCGCCGGGCCAGGTGTGAATGACGCGCGGGTCGTTGACCGAACGGAGGACGTCTTTGCCGCCGGACGGTGGCGCAGACGCGATAACGAGCCACACGTTTTTGTCGCGGGAGCGGATGGCCGCAATGGTGTCGGGGTGGTTTTTGATTTCGTAGGCGACGATGATCGGGTCTTCCTTGTAGCGGTTGCTGATGGCACGCCAGAAGTCGTTGGGGTTGCCGTGGTGGTCGGCGGTGGCGAGGATGACTTGCACGTCGAGCTGGCGGCAGACGGGAAGAAAGGAATCGAGCAGGGCGAGGTTGCGCTCGTAGGGCGCGAGGGGGTTTTGAAGCGTGGACGCGGGTGTCCTGGCTTTGAGGCCGGGGTCGGCGGAATCGGGTTCGAAGGTGATGCGGATGGCGTTGGCTCCGTGGCTGGCGGCGTAGTCGAGGACGTCGTGGAATGGTTCGTTGACGGAGCGGACGTGGGCGTTGATTCCGCGCCAGCGCGGATGCAGGACGCGTTCGACGGCGGCATCGGCATCGGAGGCCGTCGCGGTTGCAGGCGGGAGAACGCAGGACAGGGCCGCGGCCGCGGTCATAAGGAGTGAAAGGAGGTGGTGTTTCATGGTTCGGATAAGAGGGGGGGGGGGGAGGAGGAAATTAAGAATTAATAATTAAGAATTAAAAATTAATAAAACGG
>JAISAX010000136.1 GCA_031266495.1 Opitutaceae bacterium | reverse complement strand
CCGGCGCCGACGGCAAGAAGGAAATCAAGACACCCGCGCTCAAGGCCTTTGGCCGCGACCTCACCGAATACGCCCGCAAGGGCGAACTCGACCCCGTCGTCGGCCGCAGGAACGAGATTCGCCGCGTCATCCAGATCCTCTGCCGCCGCACCAAGAACAACCCCGTCCTCATCGGCGAGGCCGGCGTGGGCAAGACGGCCATCGTCGAAGGCCTCGCGCAGGAAATCGTCGCCGGCGCGGTGCCCGAGATCCTCATGAACAAGAAAGTCATCACGCTCGACCTCGCGCTCATGGTCGCCGGCACCAAGTACCGCGGCCAGTTCGAGGAGCGCATCAAGGCCGTGATGGACGAGATCCGGAAGTCGAAAAACATCATCCTCTTCATCGACGAGATGCACACCATCGTCGGCGCCGGCGCCGCCGAAGGCGCCATGGATGCCTCCAACATCTTCAAGCCAGCGCTCAGCCGCGGCGAACTCCAGTGCATCGGCGCCACCACCCTCAACGAGTACCGCAAGCACATCGAGAAAGACAGCGCCCTCGACCGCCGCTTCCAGTCCGTGAAAGTCGAGCCCCCCTCCATCGAGGACACGATCGTCATCCTCAAAGGCATCCGCAGCAAGTACGAGGACCACCACAAGGCCGTCTTCACGGACAAGTCGATCGAAGCCGCCACCCGGCTCTCCGACCGCTACATCACCGGCCGATTCCTGCCCGACAAGGCCATCGACGTGATGGACGAAGCCGGCTCCCGCGCCCGCATCGCCTCGCTCAGCCGCCCGCCCGAGATCGAGGCCATCATCAAGGAAATCGCGGACACCTGCGCGCAAAAAGAAGGCGCCATCGCCGGCCAGCACTTCGAGGAAGCCGCCCGCTACCGCGACGCCGAAAAACAACTCCGCGCCCGCCAGGAGCAGGTCACCGAAGCCTGGAAAAAGCAGCGCGACGAAAAACGCGTCACCATCGACGAAGACCTCATGATGCACGTCGTCGCCGACTGGACCGGCATCCCCCTCTCGCGCATGGAGAAGAAGGACAGCGAAAAACTCCTCGGCATCGAAGCCGAGATCCAGAAAACCGTCATCGGCCAGGACCCCGCCTCGATCGCCATCGCCCGCGCCCTCCGCCGCTCCCGGGCCGACCTCAAGGACCCGCGCCGCCCCATCGGCTCGTTCCTCTTCGTCGGCCCCACCGGCGTCGGCAAGACCGAGACCGCCAAGCAACTCGCCGTGCAAATGTTCGGCAAACAGGAAGCCCTCATCCAGATCGACATGAGCGAGTACATGGAAAAGTTCGCCGTCTCGCGCCTCGTCGGCTCCCCCCCCGGCTACGTCGGCTACGAGGAAGGCGGCCAACTCACCGAGGCCGTCCGCCGCCGCCCGTACTCCGTGATCCTCTTCGATGAAATCGAGAAAGCGCACCCCGACGTGTTGCAACTCCTCCTGCAAATCCTCGAAGACGGACGCCTCACCGACTCGCTCGGCCGCACCGTGGACTTCCGGAACGCCATCATCATCATGACCTCGAACGTCGGCGCGCAACTCCTGCAACGCCAGACGACGATGGGCTTTGGCGCCGCGCCCGGCAGCTTTGCCGATCACGAGAACATGCGCGACAAGGTGATGGAGGAAGCCAGGCGCATCTTCCGCCCCGAGTTCCTGAACCGCATATCCGACATCATCTTTTTCCGTCCGCTGTCCAGGGACGACCTCATCAGGATAGTCGAGATCGAGGTGGTGAAGTTCGCGAAGCGGCTCGAGGAGCGGAAGATCACGATCGCCTTCACCGACGAGGCCAAAGCCCTCTTGATCGACAAGGGATACGACGAGAAATTCGGAGCGCGACCCCTGCGCCGTGCGGTCGAGCACTACCTGGAAGACCCGCTGGCCGAGGCGCTCCTGCGCGGCGAGGTGAAGGACGGCGAGCCGGTGCTCGTGGTCCGCAAGGACAACGACACGCTGGCCTTCGAACAAAAGAAGCCGAGCGAGAGCCCGTCCGGCGCCGACGCCAGCACCGGCACCGAAGCCGGCGCGACGGCGTAACGGCAGCCGGATCGCCGTGGCACGGGCATCTTGCCCGTGTTCCGGAGTGGCGCGGGCGTCTCGCCCGCTCCGGAAGTGGCACGGGCTTCCAGCCCGTGGACGGCGAAGCCGCCGGATCGAAGTGGCATGGGCTTCCAGCCTCCAGCCCATGGGCGTTGCCGTTGCCTCCCGTCCCGGTTCCGGGAAGTGGCACGGTTTTTTTTTGGATTCGACGGGAACCGTCCTCACCGCCGAAAGTGCGCGACGTGTCAAAAAGCGTTCCTGTTCACAAAAACATCGGGGTCGTGGCCAGCGTGACGATGTTTTCCCGCGTGCTCGGACTCGGACGCGACATGCTCACGACGGCGGTCTTCGGGGCGAGCGCGCTCAACTCGGCCTTCGTCACCGCCTTCACGCTGCCCAACCTCTTTCGCCGCCTGCTCGGCGAGGGGGCGCTGACGGCGGCGCTCGTGCCCACGCTGCACGAGGAACTGAAACGCAACGACCGCGAAGGCGCGCTCCGGCTGGTCAGCCGCGTGGCGAGCTGGCTGCTCGTGGTGACGGGGACCCTCGTGGGCGCGGCCATGCTCTTTTTCGCGCACGCGGGGCGCTGGACCTCCATGTTGCGCGACCGGGGCGTGGGCGTGGCGGCGGACACCGCCGGACGCTGGGAAGCCGCGGCAAACCTGGCCACGATCCTCTTTCCCTACCTGATATTCGTGAGCCTTGCGGCGGCCTTCAGCGCGGCGCTGCAGACGTTCAACCGGTTTCTCGAACCGGCGATGTCGCCGGTGTGGCTCAACCTGACGATGATCGGGCTGCTCGGCGGCGCCGCCTGGCTGGGCTGGGCCGACACGGAGGCGGGGCGCATGCAGTGGCTGTGCGCCGGCGTACTCGCGGGCGGTTTTTTGCAAATGCTGGTGCCGGCGCTGGCGCTGGCGCGGGAAGGATGGCGCCCGCGCTTCGAACTAACGTGCGACGACAACGTGCGCCAGATCATGCGCCTGATGGGGCCCACGCTGTTCGGCTCGGCGATCTACCTGGTCAACATGGCGGTGTCGCGCATCATCGGACTGTCGCTCAACGACGCGGCGGCCACCGTGCTCAACCTCTCCACGCGCCTGATGGAGCTGCCCATCGGCGTATTTGCGGTGGCGGTCTCCACGGTGGTATTCCCGCAAATCGCGCGACACGCGGCGACCGGCAACATGGCGGGTTTTTTTGAAGACTACCGCCGCGGCATGCGCCTGATCCTGCTGGTCAACCTGCCGGCGGCGGCGGGACTCATCGCCCTGTCCGGACCCATCGTGCGACTGCTCTTCCAGCGCGGAGCCTTTTTGCTGGAGGACACCCTGACCATGTCGCCCGTCCTGATGGCGAGCGCGCCGGGGCTGCCCTTTTTCGCGTTCACGAACCTGGCGCTGCGGGCCTTTTACGCGCGCAAGGACACAAAAACCCCCGTCCGCGCGGCCTGGTGGAGTTTTGTGGTCAACATCACGGCGAGCCTGCTCCTCATGAGACCATTTGGCACGGTTGGCCTCGCCCTGGCCGGTTGCCTCGCGATCGTGGTGCAGGCCGTGTACCTGCAAGTGCGGCTCACCCGGACGCACGGGGCGCTGGCCTTCGGCCATCTGCTGCGCGACGTGCTGAAGGTGACGGTGGCCAGCGTGGTGATGGGCCTGGCGGTGGCCCGGCTCTGGCGATTCTGGATGCGCTGGACGGCGTCGATGTCGTCGCCGGCGGGTG
>JAISAX010000109.1 GCA_031266495.1 Opitutaceae bacterium | reverse complement strand
CCCCCCCCGGGCCCCCCCCGCCCCCCCCCGCGGCTCAAGACGGGCGATGGATTTGATGGAGACTTCGCCCGGCGCGGCGCCGGGGTCCAGGCGCAGCGCGGTGAGTTTGCCCTTGAACCAGCGGATGCCTTCCGTCCCGAACACGTAGCGGCGGCGGCCTTTTTCGAGGGGGACAGTGAGGTGCTGGGCGCTGGTGACGCCCTTGCCGTTGTCGAGCACGGGAAACAGCTCCATGCGCTCGCCCGGCGCGGGGTTGTTCTTCTCCAGTTCGATGGCAATGGCCTTCACGTTTTCCGTCGGGATGGGTTTGGGGAATTTTATTGGTTTGGTGTAGGGGTCGAAGTTGGTCGCGGTGAAATCCCAGGTTTCCGGTTTCAGGGGCGACATTCCCGACGCGGCGTCCACTTGCAGGGAGCCGGGGCCGGGTTTGTAAATGGTGTCCGCGCGCGCGACGCCCGCGCCGGGACCGATGCAGACGCCGATGCAGACGCAGACGGACAGGAGGGATGCGGCGCAAACGAGCGCTGTAGTTGAAATGTAGATACCGTGAGGGTTTTTACGGGAAGTCATGGTCATTTGGGAGGAAAGAAGAAGACGGTTTCGTTGAGCCCGACGGGAGGGCTGTCGAGTTCGCCGGGGTTTTGTGCGGGGATTTTGCGGACGCTGGAGTCAACAAACGCATAGTGCGCGGCACCGCCCGATCTGGTGTTGGGATATTGCGAGGGATTCGTGATGATCTGGCTCGGCGCGTCTTTGTCTTTCAACGTCCAGTCGCTGTTTCTGGAGGTTTCGCTCAGGAAGGCGTCGGCAAGGAGGACCGTCCGGCTGGGGCTGGAGAGGGTGTCGATGTTCGTGCGGTGGTAGAGGTTGGTCACGCCAAACACGTTCAGGCCGAAGCAGCCTTTGTAGTCGTTGATGCCATCGCCTTGCCAGCGGCGCACGACGGGGTTGACGAAATTTTTGATGTAATACGAACGGGCTACCGACATGCCGGTTGCAGTGGTGTCGGTGGGTGGTCCGCCGAGGTATCCGCCCATCACAAGCGTGTGAACCCAACAGGAGATGTTGGGCAGGCCGCTGTCCGCGGAACTGACGTAGATGGCCGGGGCGAAGCCCTTGTTGTCATTGGCATAGAGGCGGGCGGCGAGCGCGAGTTGGCGGAGGTTGCCCAATGTCGTGGCACTGGCGGCCTGCTCGCGCACCTTGCCGACAACGGGAATGAGGATCGCCGCCAGGATGCCGATAATCGCAATCACCACCAGCAACTCGACGAGCGTAAAGGCGGACGTCGTATCCATTTTTCGGATATTGAATGTGGAGTGGTTGCGACGGTTGTATCGGGTCATGGCGGTTTGGTGTGTGGGTGGGGGGGGGGGGGAGTGATGAAGTGGTTTCCGGAAATGTGAGAGCCGGATAAAAACATGGCTCCCGGGCCGTCCCCAGTTTTTAGCGGAAATCGCCCGCCCGACACTCGAACGACAGTTTTGAGGGATTCGTCGGAATTCGCTGAATCACAGGGGATTGAAACACAAGACCGGTGGCCGCGAGCGACTTTGCCCGAACACAAAAGTGCACAGGATCAAGTCACGGGCTGAATGGCAGGGCGGGACGCCGGCTGGACGCTGGACGCCGGGGGTTGGGGCGGGGGCGGGCGCACGTGAAGTGCGCCCCTACGGCTCCCCGGCATTGGGGCTAGGCGCGGAGCGCCTTGGGGGTATCGAGGATTTCCTTGAGGAGGATGGCGCGGCGGAGGCTGCCGCGGTCGCGCAGGTCGGCGGCGAGAGAGACGGGCAGCCCGGAACGGAACACCGGAGCCGTGGCGGCTTCGGGTCCGGGGGAGGAGGGTCGGGTGCCACGGGCTCGTATTTCTTCGGCTTCGCTGCGGGCGGCGGCGCGTTGGGCTTCGAGCACGGCCAGTTGTTCGGCCATCTGGCGCTGGCGTTCGCGCACGGCCCGCTCTTCCGCGGTGTCATAGGCGTTGGCATGCGGCTCCCGGGTGCGGGCCGCCGGTTCGGCGCGCGGCAGGGGGGGGGGGGCGGGGGGGACGGGGACTGGCGGCGGCATGCCGGGCGCCTCGCCGCGACGCTCGGCGATCTTGCGCCGGATCTCTTCCTGGATGCGCCGCGTGCGTTCGGCGTCCCCGCTGTCGGGTGCGTGGCGCCGGAGCGGCGCGCCGTGTTGTTGTTGCGCCTGCCGCTGGCGGCGGGCTTCCATGGCCTGCTCGGCCTCGCGCCGGGCCTGCGCGGCTTCACGGTTCTTCTGTATCCAGAAGGCAACGATGCCGGCAATGACGATAAGAATCTGGAAATGTTCGGTGATCCATCTCATGGCGTTTTCTTGAATGTCGAAGGTCTGAAGGTCGAAAGTCTGAAGGTCGAAGGTCGTCAGCGGCTCCGCTGCGCGGAGCATCTCCCAGGGATGGCCCGCTGCGGCGGGCCGGTGGTGGTGACTTCCGACCTTCGACTCCCGGACCTTGAGACAGTTATTTCTTGTCGTCGGTGCCGATGGACTTGCGCATGCCGGTGTCGGCCTGGATGTTTTCCATCTTGTAAAAATCCATGACGCCGAGGTTGCCCTTGCGGAAGGCTTCGGCCATGGCGAGCGGGACTTCGGCCTGGGCTTCGACGACCTTGGCCTGCATCTCCTGCACGCGGGCCTTCATCTCCTGTTCGAGCGCGACGGCGGCGGCGCGACGGATTTCGGCCTGGGCCTGGGCAATGGACTTGTTGGCCTGCGCCTGGGCCTCCTGGAGCTGGGCGCCGACGTTCTCGCCCACATCCACGTCGGCGATGTCGATCGAGAGGATTTCGAAGGCGGTGCCGACGTCCAGCCCGCGCGCGAGCACGGTCTTGGAAATGCTGTCGGGTGACTCGAGGACAACTTTGTAGCTGTCGGAAGAGCCGATGGTGGTGACGATGCCCTCGCCGACGCGGGCAATGATCGTGTCCTCCTTGGCGCCGCCGACGAAGCGGTCGAGGTTGGTGCGCACGGTGACGCGCGCCTTGACTTTTACCTGGATACCGTCGCGGGCGACGCCGTCGATCGTGACGCGGCCGGCTTCGGGGTTGGGGCAGTCGATGACCTTGGGATCGACGCTGGTGCGCACGGCCTCGACGACCGACTTGCCGGAGCCCTTGGTGGCGAGATCGATGGCGCAGGCGCGGCGAAAATCGAGCTGGATGCCGGCTTTTTGCGCCGCGATGAGGGCCTGCACCGTGGGCACGACGTTGCCGCCGGCCAGAAAGTGCGCCTCGATTTCCTCGACGGAGATTTCGATGCCGGCTTTTTTGGCCGTAATGCGCGCATCAACGACCAGGCCGTAGGGCACCTGGCGGAGCCGCATGGCGATGAGTTCGGTGAACCCCACGTAGGCTTTCGCCAGGCAGGCGCGCAGCCAGACGCTGAAGAAGGAGAAAACAATGAACGCGAGGACAAGCACGGCGATGAGGCCGGCGATGCCGAGAACGGTGACGAGTTGGTTGGGCATGGTTGGTATGGTGGGTTGGTGTTACGGGTTGCAGGTTACGGGTTGTAGGTTACGGGAGGAAAAATCAACGGAGGTTCAGTGTTCGCGAGAGGGTGGCGCGGGCGGGACGGGCGGGAGATAGACGGGTGCGGTGAAGAGATCGACGGGTTTGTTGAGATCGTTGTCCGCCGACAGGCCCGGCGTGACGGGCGGGCGCGGCGAGGATGCGACGGACGACGGATTGTCGTCGGTGATTTTTTCGACGACGAGCTGAAAAGTCTCCGTCCCGACGACGGCGACGGGCGCGCCTTTCCCGATGAGGCCGGAACGCGAGGTGGCCTCGTAGCGCCGGCCTTCGACCAGGACGTATCCGGTCGGGGCGAGCGTGGTGAGGGCTTCGCCGGTGCGGCGGGTGATGGCGGCGGCATCGGCGACGGGCGGCTGGCTGCGGCTGTCGATGCTCTTGTGAAGGAAAAACCGGTGGCCCCAGCGGGTGCGCGGCAGGACGAGAAATTCGATGGCAAGCATCACGCCGACGAGAAAGAGCGCGGCTGCCACGGCCACGCCGCCACCGGTCGGGCCATGTTGCCAGAAGGCGATCACACAACCCGCCAGCATGGCGAGCGCGCCGAGGGTGCCGAGGACAGCTCCGGGGGCGATCACCTCGGCGGCGAGCAGGATGATGCCGACAATGAAGAGAATAACGAGAGTGGTCATCAAGGGGGGGGGGGAGGGAAGGGGAGGGGAGGGCCGGAGGCCGGGATGGTGAGGAGGCCGGGATTGTGAGGGAGGGAAAGGGGGGGGAGAATGTGCGACGGAGGCGGTTTGTCAGTCGTTATTATCGCATTCTTCCTCGACGAGGAGTTCGAAGCCTTGGCGTCCGATGACGCGCACGGGCCGACCCTTGTCGATGGTGCCCACGGCGACGCGAGCCTCGAAGTGGCGGTCGCCGAGCCGGATTTGCCCGGCGGGGCGGAGGGCGGAAACGGTGACGCCGGTCTGGCCGACGACGGGCGTTTCGGAGCCTGGGGCGGCTTCGATGTCGTCGATGGTCGAGCCGGACGTGCCTTCGACGGCGGCGCTGAGGACGAGCCGGTCGAGGAACCAGCCGTGCGGGAGAAACCGCATCAGCGCGATGCCTCCGGCCACGGCGACGACCATGCCGCCGAGGAGGTTGAGCAGCGGGCGCGTGAACATGCCGGAGGAGATCGAGAGAGGCTCGTTGGGCCAGAAGTCGGTCATGGACCAGACGAGCGCGCCGAGCATGAGCAGGATGCCAGTCAGGGCGACGAGCACCGTGCCCGGGAAAAACAGCAACTCCACCACAACAAGGATCACGCCAAGGGCGAAGACGATCCAGGCCTCGTTGCCCGAGAGGCCGGCGATGTAGTGGCCGAAAAAGACAATCGCCAGGAGGATGCCGCCGGCGATGCCGAAGAAGCCGAAGCCGGGCGTCTTCATTTCGATAAAAATGCCGAGCAGGCCGAGCCCCATGAGGATGGGGGCGATGGTCGTGATGCAGTGGGCGAGTTGCTCGGACCAGGTGAGTTCGAGGCGGGTCAGGCGGTAGTTGTCCGCGCCGTATTTCTGCGTGAGCAGGTCGTCGATCGTGGTGGCGATGCCGGTGGCGAAGAGCGGGCGGGGCGGGTCGCCGTAGGGACGCATGGCCTCGGTGGCGGTGAGGGAGAGGAGCTTGTCGGCGGGCTTGATCACGGTGTCGCCGAGCTTGAACTCGACCTTGGGATTCATCATCGCCTCGAGCACTTTTTCGCGGAGGGGATTGCTTTCGGAGTAGGCGCGGATTTTGGCGCCGAGGTAGCTCTCGACCTTGCGCTTCATGGATTCGTCCACGTCCTTGCCGTCGCTGTTGACGATCTCGGCGGCGCCGATGACGGCTTTGGGCGCATACCAGATGTTGTCGGTGACGCCGGAAATGAGCGCGCCGGCCGACATGGCTTCGTCGTTGACGTAAGTGATCGTCTCGCCGGGGAACTGGTCGAGCGCTTCCATGATGTCGAGAGTGACATCGACGCGGCCGCCGGGCGTTTTCATGTCGAGGACGACGGCGGTGGCGTTTTCGCGGATGGCTTCTTTCAGGCCGCGGCGGAGGACGTAGAGGACGGGCGCGGAAATCTGCTCGCGGATGGGGATAACATAGATGCGGGCAACATCGCCGTCGGGTCCGTCGGCCGGGGTTTTGGTCGGGGGTTGGGCAGGCGCAGCGACAGCCGCAGTGGCAACCGCGAAGAGCGACCATGAGCAGATGATGCCGAGGAATAGCAACCGGAGGCGTTTCATAGCGGGGGCCGACATGAACACCTTCCGGAGCGCGCCGCAAGCGCGGGAGATGAATCGGCGCATTATAGTTTACCGGGAATCTTCCGACAGAGCGAAAAGAGGGCAGAAGGGGAGGGGAGGGGGGGGGGGAGGGGCTTGCGGCGCAGAGGCAAGGGGCGAGGCGCTTCGCGCCACGTCGCAGCGGCAGGAATGCCGCCGCTCCGGCTCCGTGTAACATCAGTTATAAGTATCAACGAACGAAGTCCGGATACCCCTTGACCTGACCTGTCTGGCTCCCTGCTTATCCTCGTCATGCCATCTCTTCCCTTGCGCACAGCCACATCGCTCAACGGCCTCTGGAATTTCGCGTTCCCCGGCGCGATCGACCCTGACACCTTTTCGCCATCGTCCGCACTTGCGGCGGGCGTTGGCTTCGAAAAAACGCCCGTCCCCTCCGCCTTCGACTCCTTGCCCGCCCATGCCGGCAAGCGCGGCGCGGCCGTGTACCGAAAAACATTCTACACGCCGGCCGGACGGCGCGCACGGCTGGAATTTGGCGCGGTGTCGATGTGGTGCCGCGTCTGGATCGACGGCGCGCTCGCCACGGAACACGCCTGCGGCTATGCGCCGTTCACCGTCGAGGTGCCGGCCGCCGCAGACGGACGCGAGGCGCGTGAACTGGTCGTGCTCGTGGACAACCGCTACGACTTCGAACGCGTGCCGATGCACGAGGAGTTTTTTGATTTTTACCAGTATGGCGGGATTATCCGCGATGTGACGCTCCATGTGCTGCCGGAGGGCGACGGCGCGTTTATCGACCACCTCCAAACAATCGTCGGCGCAGGCTATGCGGATGGCCGGTTCCGGCTGGATGTCCACCTCGCAGGCGGGAAAACCGGCAGCGTTGCGCTCGTCACACAGATCGACGGCGAGCCGGTCAACACTCACAAGGCGGTGCCGGTGAAAGATGGCGTGGCCACGCTCGACCTCACGGTCGGCGCGCCCCGCGTCTGGTCGCCGGAGTCGCCGCAGTTGCACACCGTGCGCGTAATGCTCGTCAATGACAATGGCGGTAGTGAATCCTGTGATACCCTGGAGGCCCGTTTCGGCCTGCGCCGCATCGAGGCTCGCTCCGGCAAGCTCTGGCTCAACGGGCAGCCGCTCAAGCTCCGGGGTTACAATCGCCATGAGTGGCATCCGAATGCCGGTCCCTGCACGCCGGTGCTCCAGATGGTCGCGGATATCCAGTTGATGAAGGGGCTGGGGTGCAATTTCGTCCGCGGGTCGCATTATCCGCAGGATCAGCGGTTCCTCGATTTGTGCGACGAGTTCGGGTTGCTCGTCTGGGAGGAAAATCTCGGGTGGGGCCAGCGCGAGAAGACGTTCGCGAGCGCGAAGTGGCGCGCGGATCATGCGCGGGCTTTGCGCGCGATGGTGCGCGCGAGTTGCAACCACCCGTGCGTCATCATCTGGGGGTTTCTCAACGAGGCGGGGACGGATGCGGATTATGTGCGTCCGGTGTTCGAGGAGACGGCGGCGACGTTGCGCGTGCTCGATCCGTCGCGGCTGGTGAGCTACGCGTCGATGTTCGGCAAGGCGGACCGGCACTTCGATCTGGCGGACCTGATTGCGCTCAACATTTATCCCGGCTGGTACGGGTGCGAGGGTGTCGAAAAACCGCTCGATCTGATCGCGCCGGCGATGCGCGGGTTTTTCGCGTCGATCGACGAGCGCGGGTTTGCCGACAAGCCGGTCATGATTTCGGAGATCGGGGCCGAGGGGCTTTACGGGTGGCGCGATGCGCACGACGATTTTTTCACGGAGGAATACCAGGCCGGATACATCCGGCGCGCCTGCGAGGAGGCGTTGGGCAATCCGCGCAGCAGTGGCATCGCGCTTTGGCATTTCAGCGATGTGCGCACGTATGGCGGCGGTTGGTCGTTGAAGCGTCCGCGGGCGTTTAACAACAAGGGGTCGTTTGACGAGTATCGTCGCCCGAAGGCGGCGGCGCGTGTGGTGCGCGAGGTGTTCGG
>JAISAX010000094.1 GCA_031266495.1 Opitutaceae bacterium | reverse complement strand
GTTGCGCGGCGCCGGGCGCCGGGCGGCGTTTTTAATTCTGCTTTCTTCATTGTGCCTACTGCTTTTTAAATTTGCCCCCCCCCCCCCCCCCCCGCCGCTCCTTGCGTTCAGGTTCAGTTCGTGTAGGTGATTGTTTCCTTGCCCGGAATGGTCGAGCCGATGGCGCGGATTTCGGGTTCGTCGCGATTGATGACCTGCGGGTAGGTCTCGCCGGCAACCGACGTGATCTCGCCGATCTCCTTGCCCGGCCCGACAAGGTCGCTGAACGTCACCCTGCTCTCGCCGGTGCGCATGAAGTAACGCAGGGCGGCGTCGTTGAGCAGGCGGAGGTTGTTGACCACCCTTTTCTCCTGCTGCGTGGCATTGATGCGGTTGAGGGCGGGAATCGCCATCAGGCCGAGAACAACGAGGACAAGAATAACAATGAGGACCTCGACGAGAGTGATCCCTTTGGCTGAACGAAATTTCATATTTTGGTCTCCGGATCTCTGGAACACTGGAACTCTGGACTGGAACACTGGAACGGACGAAACGCATCCCGAACCGGATGCGCCACTCCGGCATGACATGCACGATACGCCGCTTGCCCGAAAGAAAATTCTCGCGAGCGGCAAACGCCGGAGCGGTTTTTGCATGATTCTTGCGGCACGTGCGGCAATCCACCGGGCACATTCACGCTCGCCAGCAGTCTCCCGTCGGGAGCAATTTTCAAAACAAGGACAATGGGAACACGGATCAGGTTTTTTCGAAACATCGCCAGGTTTTGCCTGGCGGGGATCGCCACGACCGCCCTCCTCCTCGCCGCGGGTTCGGACAACAGCAGCGCCACGCCCGCCATGCCCGCGGCGACTGCGACACCCGGCCACGAACCGCTCGTCGAACTGCACCTGGCCAACGGCGACAAACTGACCGGACGGATCATCGACCGGCGCGACGGCAAGATTTTTTTCAAATCCGACATTTTCGGCACCCTGGAGGTTGCGGAGGCCAAGGCGACCGCCGCCCCCCCCGCCGCCGCCGTCGCCGTCCCCGCGTCCGTCACGCCCGTCGCGTCCGCGCCCGCTGCCGCTGCTGCGCCCGAAAAAGCCCGCTGGAAAGGCAAGGTCGAGTTTGGTTACCAGCAAAAAAGCGGAAGTGTGGATTCGCTCGGTTACCAGGCGCGTTTCGAGGCGCAGAAAGAAACCGGACCCGACACATACCGCGCCACGGCCCGCCTGCTTTACGGCGAGCAGGACAACACGAAAAACTCCGACCGGATCGAAGCCAGCCTCCGCTGGCGGCACCGGATCAGCGAACGGTTTTTTACCCAGACCACCACAAGCTACTACCAGGACGCCATTGCCGGCATCGACCACAACTTCGAACAAAACGCCGGCGTCGGCTACAAACTGCTCCAGCGCGACCGCCACACGCTCAACATTGGCGGCGGCATCACCGGCCAGTATCGCAACGCCCCCGAAGTCGAAGGAGGCATCGCCGCGCTGGCCGAATTTTTTGAAGACTACACCCTCAACATCAACGGACACCTGACCTTTTTGCAGGATTTCAACGTGCAATACTGGCCGGACAAGCACTCCACCAACGCCACCTCCGGTGCGGGCGAAAGCCTCAAAACAAGGTTCAATGCCACCCTGCAAAGCAAGCTGACGGAAAAACTCTCGTTCAACATCCGTTACGAATACGAGTACGACAACGCGATTGCCGATCCCGGCGCGCGCACCACGCAACGGATCATCAGCTCGCTCGGCTACGCGTTTTGATGATTTTCGATTTTCGATTCCCGATTTTCGATTATCCGGAATCCCCCCCCCCTTCACTTACGCTCAACCCACTCCGGCGCGGCAGCGCCCAATCGAAAATCGAGAATCGAAAATCCCCCTCCCCTCCATGCTCACCAAAGCCCAGGTCCAGCGTTTGCGCCGGTTGCAGGAAAAAAAGCACCGCGAGGCCGAAGGCGTGTTTGTGGTCGAGGGGCCCAAGGCCGTCGGAGAACTGCTGGCGGCGGGCTATCCGCTCTCCGGTCTCTATGTGACGGAAGCGGGCCGGGCGACGCTGGCGGCGGCCGGACGGCCAACCGGCGATGCCCGACCGGTCAGCGAGGATGAGATGGCGCGGATCAGCCATTATCCGACGCCGTCCGGCGTGCTCGCGATCGGTGAAATCCATCGCAAACCGCTGCCGCCCGCGGCGCTGGCGGGCGGGTTCACGCTCGCGCTCGACGGCATCCAGGACCCGGGCAATGTCGGCACGCTCCTGCGGATCGCCGACTGGTTCGCTTTCGACCGCGTGGTGCTCTCGCCCGACTCCGCCGACCTGTTTTCCCAAAAAACGATCAACGCCAGCATGGGCTCCTTCGCCCGGGTGGCGGCGCACGTCGCGCCGCTGGGCGGCGGGGACGGCGCGCTCGCCACCGCCGCCGCGGCGGGAGTGCCCGTGCTCGGTTGCGACCTCGGCGGCGACGACGTCCACATGCTGACACCGCCAGCCGGCGGCGGCTGGCGCGATGTCGTGGTGGTGATCGGCAGCGAAGGCCGGGGACTGTCGCCGGCGGTGCGCGCGGCGGTCACGCGTTTCGTGACGATCCCGAAGTATGGTCACGCCGAATCGCTCAACGCCGCCGTGGCCGCCGGCATCATCTGCGCGGCGCTGCGGCGCTGAGCGCAGGGGCGCACGTGAATGTGCGCCCCTGCCGGTGTTGTCCTCACTTTGTGTTCCCCCCCTTCCCCGTTCTTGCTCCTGCGGGCCGCCGCAAAAAAAACGGCAGGCCCGGAGACCTGCCGCCAACGGCAAAACCTCCGGGGACGGAGGCGCCCGGGGGGCGTTCAGCCGCGCCTGGTGCGGCGGCCTCGACGTACCCAACGTACCCACATTCCTGTCACAAGCATTGTCACTCCCATCGCACTTCCCCACATACTCGGCTCTGGCACGGCCGTCAGGCTGGCAACACGGAAGCCGATGCTGCTGGCCTCATCCGCCGGGCCGTTGTAGCCGCGACCAGACGCGGCGGCGAGGTAGTTGGCGTCATAGCCGAACGAGCCGCCCCGCCACACACGGTTATTATCAGAATGGATAGTATCGTTCCACTCCCATACGTTGCCTCCCTGGTCATACGTTCCAAAATACGACGTCGCGTTGATGAAGCTTCCCACTGCCAGCGCAACGTTACCATTGCCGCTACCATAGTAGTTCTGCCCGTTGCTCGCTGTCAGCGTGCCGCTGTGGTCGTTGCTCTGCGTCGCATGATTCCACCAGCCTCCATCCCCGTTGTAATACGCCGCCCGGTACCACTCGTTCTCGTTCGCTATCACCCATCCTCCCCCGGCGGCTGCTGCCGCTGTATGATCGGGCGTGCTCACCAGGTTGTTTACTCCGTCAAACACATACAACCCCGTCTCCGTATCGGAGTCTGCCGCCCCTCCGTTCGTCAGCCAGTTCACAAACCGCGCCGCGTCATAAAAACTCACAGACACCACCGGCCGGTCGTCCCCGACAAATTGGCTGCCGCTCCAGGTCAGCCCGTACGAGGCCTGGTCTGAATTGTACAGGTTCAGACTGTTGTTGCTCGTCGTCACCCCGATCGTGTTCAGGAACTTCGCATACTGCGCGTTCGTCACCTCGTATTTGCCGATGGAGTAGTCGTAGCTTACCGCTCCGTAGCCGTTATTCGACTCGTTGCCGCCTGTCACCGCCACCATCAGCGACGCATCGCTCAGGTAATCGGTCCCCACGGCGAAGGCCGTCACGGCCCCCGTCATTGCCAGCGTCGCAAGCGTCGCCAGCAGCGCGGCGATACCGTTTTTATGGATTCTGTTTTTGATCCTGTTTTTCATGATATTTTCAGTGTTTCAGTTTTCAGTGTTTCAGTTTTCAGCGTTTTCCCCCCGTTCAGGGGATGATGGCGGAGAGGATGTCGGTCCAGGGGCCTTTCTGGCCGCGGGTGTTTTCCCAGCGGGCGATCAGCCAGATGCGCTGGCCGCGCTGGTTTTCGTCGAAATCGAGCACGATGGCGCTGCGCGTCGAAAACTCGCTGTGCGTGATCTGGTCGAGACTCGTGGGTTGCGTGAGCGAGATGACCCAGCGCATCTTATAGGCTAGGTGCTCGTTCACGAACTGGCGGATGCCGGCCTTGTACGCGGCGAGCGCCTCGTTCTTGGCCTGCACGGTGGCTTTCGTCCGCGTGTCGGGGTTGCTGGCGGCCGCCCACGCGTCGCGCCAGGCGGCTTGCAGGGCCATCAGCGCGTCGAGCATGTCGGTCGTCAGGCCGAACCTCCCGAGGTTGGCGAGCAGGTACGCGACGAGCGTCTCCTGCCAGTTATTAAATACGGCCTGTGGCCGCGGTATATAATCGGTTGTATGCATGGCGGGAAAAAATCATCCGGCTGATCTTGCGCCGGGGCTTGAGGTTACGCAGGGGGCCAGGCCGGCGTCCGCAGGTGTGCGGCCGGCCTTTGCGAGGGGTTTGCCGGCGCCTGCGGGCTTCCGGTTGGCGCCTGCGGATGTTCTGTCGGTACCGCCGGAAGTTTTGCAGGTACCAACAGAAGTTCTGTCGGTACCAACAGAAGTCTTGTCGGTGCCAACAGAAAGCCCGCAGGTGCCAACCGGGCTCCTGGCGGTCTCCGGGGAAGTCATGCGGAGACCTGCCGGGCAGGCGCGGCGGGCAACGCCGGTCGCTGCGCGGCCTGCGCGGCGGACACCGGTCTCCTTGTGCGCCGGGGCGCGCTTCACCTGGCAATGGCACATCCGCCCGGCATCCGATGCGGCGTCCCTGCTCCCTGCTATTACCTCAACGAATGGGGGGGGGGGGGGGGGGTAAATGACGCTGTTACTGGTACTTGCGTAACTTTTTTCGCGCACGG
>JAISAX010000084.1 GCA_031266495.1 Opitutaceae bacterium | reverse complement strand
TGTCCATTTTGTGATACACGACTCCGTCCGCCAGATGCGTGTCACTTTGCCAGAGGGCAACGTTGCCGACGTCCAGTTCGACGTGGTAGGGGAATTTTTCCAACCACGTCTCAATCATTTTCTCCGGTTCGGAGGGAATGAGAGCCAGTGCGAGTGGGGCGATGCGAGCGCCGTTGTCCGCGACTGCGTTGATCGTCAGCAAACGGTGGCGCGGGTCACCCCAACGCAGCGCGGGCAGGTCAGCGATGGCGACATCAACCGGCACTTCGATACGTGTGTTTGCCGCAACGGTGACGGGGGCAATGGAAACGTTGGAAAGGCCGGTTTCCAGAGTGACAGTGCGAGTGGTGTCGCCGAGGTTGTTTATGCCGGCGGAAACGGTAAAATGTTCCTGGTCTTCCTTGAGAACGTAGCCGCGAGACGAAACTTTTGCGTATTGCCCGCGGGCGATTTTGGGCTGGAGAACGATGTCCGCAACGACGGGAGAGGGGGGGAGGGAGGATGCCTTGGCGAGCAAGCAAAGCTTCATCGCGCCCGTGTCGGTATTTACGAGTTGCGCGATTTCTTTGGTGGAGACGCGCAGATAGACCATGCCGTCCGGCGCGGGAACGGTTTTGCCGTTGTCCTCCAGTTTGAGGTTGCGCCCGTCAATGCCCTGCGCCGACTTCGTGGCGAAGGGCAACGTGATTTTCGCACCGGATGAGATGTCGTCGGTGTAAAGAACGACGAGTACGGGCGCGTTTTTTTCCATGGACGATACGGGAGCGAAAATGCGGATTTTGCGCACGCCGGGGACAAGTTTTTCGGAGATGTCGCCGATATATTCCATTCCGGACAGCATGCGTCCGGCTTGCGCCGAGGCGGCGAGGATGCGCAAAGGAGTGTTTCCTTTGTCGAGCATTCCGAAAAACAAGGTGGAGCGTCCTTCGTTGTAGTCCGTATAAACAAACGGGAAGATGCGTTCGACGCCGCAGGCGCGCGCTTCGACAACTTGCATTGCGTAGATAAGCGATTTCCGGGATTGGGCTTGAAGCGTGGGGCGGACGCCGGGTGTTTCCTTGTAGCGCAGCGCGCCGGTCTCGGTCAGCCAGATCGGTTTTTTTTCGTGCCCGAACGCTCGCATCCAGTTGCGGAACTTGCGCACCTGGTCTTCCAGCACGAGCGGATCTTCGTAGTAATAATGGAAAGACAGAAAATCGCATTCATCGAGCAGTCCGTTCTCCGCCGCGAGATTGAGATAATCGGGATTCGGTCCCGTCCAGATTGGATACGGTCCGGCGAAAACTCCGCCACCAACGGGCGTGCTTATGTTTTCCGTCCGCAAGGCATGGCGCAGAACTTTGAGGATGGGGGCGAGTTGGTCGGCGGGTTGCCGACCGGAGTTTGCGTCGGCTTCGTTCCATGCTTCAATCGCACCCCAGGTGTCATGCCAGCGTCGTGCGATTTCCCGCCACGAACGGTCGCTTTCGACAAGATTATCAGGAAATCCCGCCGACTGGCGTCCGAGCCATCCCGGAGCATCGTGGAACATCTCCAGAATCTTGATACCGGATTTTGAATAAAGCCGGCGCAGGGAATCATAGGCTTTGGGCGTTTCCCATTCCCATTTTCCTTGCGCGGGGTTGATGTGTCCCCAGTGCATCCGTTCGCGGGCCATGCCGCCGGAGGCCAGGACATGCTTCAGGTTTTTTACCAGCGCCGGACGCATTTCCGGTTGCGTCAGCCACGACATCGCAGTGTCGAGGGAATAAAAACCGTCGTCCGGAATATTGTTGCGGGGAACACTCCAGATACCGACGGACTTGCCGGCGTCGCCGAAAGAAATCTCATAGTAACCTTCCGCAAGTGTGGTCCGAATGATAAACAGGCCCCGCTCGTCAGCCGCAGCTTCGCCGTTCGCGATAGTCCGGCCATCGTAGTTAATTAATTGATACGTAATGGAGAGGGCGCCCTCGGGTTTGGGGATTTCCCGGTAAACCGGACGAAATGCGATATTCGCGGGCGCCCCGGCTTTGGGGAAAAGCTGCGTGATGTCCGCCGGCACGAGATCAACGTTCGCCGTCGAGACGGAAGCGGCTTGCGCGAACGCGGAGACCGACGAGAGCAGGACGGTGCTTGCGAGCACGAGGTGGCGGAGTTTTGCAATGTTCATTGTCCAATGTAGTAGAGGTCGCCAATTTCGAGGCTGTTTTCGAGTTCCCTGGAATTGAAACCGATGGAAATTTTTGCGAGCGGGACGTCGTCGCCGGGCGCGAGAAAGCCGACGTAACTTGAGAGTGGAATGCAGGCGACATGCCACTCGCCATCCGCCGGGATGATCCCGCTGGCGATTTTTCGCGTGTAGTGTTCGCCGTCGGACGATCCCTTGCGCGGCCACGAGAGCATCTTTACGGTGGCGGGCCTGGCGCAGCGGGCACGTATCAGGACGGCGGTTACCCGGGAAAGATCGATTTCGTGCGGCACGGTGAACTCGGGGTAGGCCCAGAGGTCGAGGCGCTCGCCAAACTTGACGGAAAAGCCGAATTCCGCGCCATCGGGCGGCGGGTTCATGAAGGTGAGTTTGTCAATCGCGGAGGGCCGCCAGCGCGCCAGGTCGCCAATCGGCAACCGGAATTGATAGCGGCTTTCCCTCAGCCAGTCGCCGATGCTCTTTTCGCCGGTTGTCGGAGGGATGAGGGTCAACGCGACAGGCGCGATGCGCGAGCCGTCATCGCTTGTCGCCGTAATTGTCAACCGGCGCTGGCGATCATCGCCGCGGGGGGGGGGGGGGAGGCTGGCGACGGAGACTCCGACGGGGACTTCGACACGCGAGTTCGCGGGAACGGAGACGGGGACAGCAGGAACGTGGTAATTCAGGGTGACGGTGCGCGGGGCGTTGCCGAGATTGTTGACGATGATGATGGCGGAAAATGTTTCCCGACCTTCGGGCAAAAAGTATCCGCGAGAGGAAATGGTCTGCACGTTTTCCCTGGCGATTTTGGGTTGAAGAACGATGTTCGCGACGGGAGGGAGGGGGGGGGGAGGGGTCTTGCCAATCCGCCAGAGACGCATTGCAGACGTATCCTTCTTCAAGATACGTCTGATTTTCGGGTGTGCCACGCGCAGATAAACAAGGCCGTCGGGCGCGGGGACGGTTTTCCCGCCGTCCGTCAGTTTGAGGACGCGTCCGTCAACGCCTTGCGCCGATTGAGCAGGGAAGGGAAGCGTGAGGGTTTTGTTTGCCGATACCCCGCCAGTATAAACCACTACAAGCGCAGTGTCCGTTCGCGCGGCGGGCGTAAAGACGCGGACGAGTTTTGCGCCATTGATGGAGTCTTTCGGGATGTCGCCGGCGTACTCCATTCCGGCGAGCATTTTTCCCGCTTGCGCAGAGGCGACGAGAATGCGCAGGGGCGTGTTTTGACGATCGAGCATCCCGAATGACAGCGTGCCGTTGCGCTCAAAATAATCCGTGTAAACGAACGGGAAAATGCGTGCGATGCCGCACGTTTTCAACTCGATGGCCTGCATCGCGTAAATCAGCCCGGTGGCAGCCTGTGAGCGGAGAGAGGGGCGGACGCCGGGGGTTTCCTTGTAGCGCAGCGCTCCGATTTCGGTGAACCAAAGCGGCTTGCTTTCGTGGCCGTGTGCGGCGAGCCAGCGGCGGTATTGCGCGACCTGGCTTTGCAGCGCGAGCGGGTCTTCAAAATAATAGTGTGCCGAGACGATTTCGCATTCGTCCAGGAGTCCGTTTTCCGCTGCGAGGTTGAGGTAATCCGCCTGTGGCGAGGTGAACACGCCGCCGACGAGCGGCGTGGCGATGCCGTCCGTTCGCAGGGCGTGACGCACGGTTTTGAGGAGGGGGACGAGTTGGTCGGCGGGTTGTTTGGAGTTTGCGTCGGCTTCGTTCCAGACTTCGAGCGCACCCCAGGTAGTGTGCCAGCGGCGGGCGATGTCGCGCCACGAACGGTTGCTCCCGACGAGATCGGCAGGGAAGCGATGCGAGATCGCGCCAACCCAATCCGGCGCATCGTGAAACATCTCCAGAATCTTGATACCGGATGCCGCGTAAAGTTTGCGGATGCTTTCGCAGGATTTTGCTGTTTCCCATTCGTATTCGTTTTGCGCGGGGTTGATCTGTTTCCAACTCAATCGCTCGCGAATGAGGCCGCTTGCCGGGACAACGTGGCGCAAGTTTTTGATGAGCGGCGAACGTTTTTGCGTCTGCGGTTCGACGAGCCAGGAAAGCGCGGTGTCGAGCGAATAATAGCCATCGTTCGCGGGGGGAGGAGGGGATGTTTTGGCGATGCTCCAGACGCCGGTGGCCTTCTTCGTGTCGAATCTCGCGTCGGACGACGCGAACGCGATTTCATAAAAACCGGCGGGCAGCGCGGCGCGGATGGCGAGAGCGCCTTGCGTATCGGAAACGGCTTTCCCGCCCGTCACGACACGGCCTTCGTAATCACTGATTTGATACGCAACGGAAAAACCGGAAGGCCTGGGGATTTCACGGAAAACCGGGCGAAACGCCAGCAATGCCGGCGCGTCCGCTTGAATGAAAAGTTGTGTGATGTCCGCCGGGGAAATGCTGACAATAGCATCCGTCGCCGGCGCGGTTTGCGCAAACGCGAGCGGGCAGGCAAAAAGGACTGGCACGACTAACGTTAAGATCCTGATTTGCATATTGATCGAGACTTTCACGCGGAGAGCGTGAGAGCGTGGAGAACACGGATTTTTTCTTGACGTTGAGGAAGCGGACGAGGCGTCAGTCGCCCACGCACTTGTCATACCAGACGGGCCAGTTTGCCTGTGCGTCCATCCCGGATACCGCCTTGACGTGGCCGTCGGCGAAGAGCGCATTGCATTTGTTGTTGTGCGGATAGTCCATTCCCTGGACGACGCCAGCCTCATTGCCCTTTCTCCAATCCCGGAAAACGGCTTCGGCATGTGTTTCCACGACGAGCAGTGATGACGCCGGATTTTTAATGTCAGTCACCGCGACGCCGGGCGCGCTGCCCGGTATTGGCAGTGTTCCCGTATAGGCGTTGCGGTGCAGTTGCGGCATGGCAAAACTTATCCAGCCGTAAGCCCAGCCTTCGCTTTGCAATCTGGCCCTGTCGGAGACGGGGCATTTCAACGGACTATTGGAGCGGGTGAGGGCGTTTTCGAGATCTGTCCAGTTTCCCTTGATTTCGTAATTCAGGTAGGGCGCCACATGACAGAACCATTTTTGATCAATGCCGGAGCTATTGTTATAGGGCAGCATGTAGTGCTGCTTGTTGTCATTCGCGAAAGCGGCGAAGCCCATGTAGAGACTGTGCATGACGCTGACGCAACGCGCCGCTTGCGCGGTCTGGCGGACCTTGCCGATGGTCGGGATGATAATGGCAGCAAGGATACCGATGATGGCGATAACGGTGAG
>JAISAX010000048.1 GCA_031266495.1 Opitutaceae bacterium | reverse complement strand
GCTCGGCGGGCCCCGCCGCCCGGTCCCGTGCCCGCGGCCGCCGCGCCCCCCGGGCCCCCCCCCCCCCCCCAACGCACCATCCGCCCTCCGCGCAATGTATTCAGACTTCAGCGACGACGGCGGAGGATGGCCCCGGCCAGACCGGCGAGACCGGTCAGGGCGGCCCACATGGCGGGTTCGGGGACGGCACTGGCCGGGAGGCCGGGCGTCACGTCCTCCCATGTGGTGCCGAGGCGAAACTCGTCAACGGTCATGCCGAAGGCTGTGCTGCTGGCATAAAATACAGCCGAGGCGATGCTCGACGAATTGGTCGAGGTATTGACCGCCTGAGCCAGTCCTGCGTTGCTTTCATCACTCGTCGTCGGATTAATCCACAGGCTATAGGAGTCCTCTCCGGTCGCACTGAAAACCATTTTCGCCACAAACAGGTAGGTTTGTCCCGGAGTCATTGTTTCCCCGGTATAAATTTTGGTGGTTCCGGTCGTGCCGCTACCATAGCCGTTGGAGGCGACAAATTCACGTGTTGTCGTGACGCCGCCATCAATGTCGGCATTGGTAAAACCGAAATAGACGGACCCGAGTTGCACGCCTCCATATTGGCCTGCCGTGGAAACATTATTTGCAGCAAACGATATGAGAAAACTTACGTAATAAGTGCCATCGGCGAGCGTGGTGCTGTCGTTCTTGAAAAAGCGTACGGCGCCAATCGTGTCGGTGCCTTGAGTCAAGGCGTTGCCGGTGGTGACGAGTGTTCCATACGAAAGACCGGCATCGGATACGACATAGCGGTTTTCGTTGTTGGTTTGGTTGTCGAACCAGCGTTGGTTGCTGCCCCAACCCGTGCCTCCGTTGAGCGAACCGTTGCTTTGGTTGAGTCCTGTTGCCGTGTCCGCAGTGTAATCGAAACCCTCATACGCGATCAGTGTGGCGTGTGCGGTAATGGGAAGCCCGATGGCGAGGGCGGACGCCAGCAGCCCGAGGGCGGCGGCGGATGTGCGAGGCGAGGTTCTGGTTTTCATGGTTATTTATTCCTTTGATGTGGTGAGGAAAATGTGGATACAGGTTGTCCGGTGTGGCCGGGGGGGGGGGGAGGGGAGGATCAGGTTGTCGGGGACGGGAGACTTACGGGGTCGCTGATGGCGGACGTCGGGACGACGGGCGTGGTGAAGCCGAGGTTGGCGAAGTCCTGGGCCGACATGGCCTTCACGTGCCCGTCGTAAAAGAGCGTGTTGGCCTTGTTGCCGTGGCGCAGGTGAATGGTGGCGTTCTCGTTGGTCTTGTTGGAGTAGAAGTAGTAGAGCTGGCGTCCCACCTCGTTTGCCGAACCGGAGTAAGTGACCGTATCGAGGACCAGGGGAATGCGGCTGGGGGCGGGCACCCGGTCAAGGTAATGACAGGCGCCGCCGTTTGCCCGGTCGCGTTTGTCGAGCCAGCCGCCGTTTGTTGCGTCCACTTCGTTGCCGTCGATTTGCAGTCCGCCATGCAGCATCCCGTAGGTCCGGTAAACGCCTGAACCGAAGCCGGTGGTTGCATTGAGGGTATAGGGCTGTGGCTCGGCTGCCAGCGAGGGACAAAAAAAGATCCCGTCATAGGACCGGGTTCCGGCGTCCGTGGCGCTTTTCCAGTCGGTCAGGATGCGGGTCCACATTCCGGCTTCGCCTTCGTTCTGGGCGCTGGCCACGGGGATACGGTTTTTGTTTTCCGTGGCGAAAATCATCAGCGCCGAGCCGCATTGGCGCAGGTTGCTGACACATCTCGCATTCTTGGCGGATTCGCGGACTTTTCCAACGGTGGGAATGATGATCGCCGCCAGAATGCCGATAATGGCAATGACGGTGAGGAGTTCGATCAACGTGAAGGCTCGCCGGATACGGACGGCGGGGGACATGACGGGGGCGGGTTTCATGGGCGGGAACGGGTTACGGTTGCGGTTACGGTTTGTGCGGATCGGGTTTATCGGGTGTGCCTGGGAAGCACGGGAAACAGGATGTAGTCGCGGCGGGTTTCGGCCAGGTTCTGGAACGGGCCGGGCAGGGTTTTTCCGGAAGCGAGCGGCGTTCCGTAAAAATCCGTATCCACGCCTTCGACACGGGGACAATTCATGGTGCGCACCGGGGCGTCCATCAGCGCGGTGAGCGTGGCTTCCTGCGGGCGGACCTGCATCTGCACGGCGCGCCAGGGTTCGCGGCTGTGCCGGTCCTGGCCGGTGAAGAGGCGCCAGTGATCGAGGCTCAGGTAAGGTTGCCAGCGCCACCAGGCGAGGTTGGGCCACTGGTCGGCGGGGATGCCGGCGGCGGCGAGTTTGTCCCTCAGTCCGGCGGTGGCCTCGTCCGCCGTGTGTGAATTTTTGAATACGTTTATCCCGAAGAGTTGCTGGCCGGGACGATAGCCCTGGAAGAGGTCGGTATGGGCGTTGAGGAGATTGTAATCGGAAACGTTGCCGGTGGCGCGTTTGTTTTTAAAGGGGAGCCAGATGGCGGGTTTGCTGTTGTTCCAGACGATGTTGTTGAGGATGCGGGCGCGGCTGCTTTCCACGGGTTGGCCGCCGAAGGCGCGGTCGCTGATGGTGCGCATGACAACGCCTCCGCCGGCGTTTTCGATGACGAGGTTGTGGGCGATGGTCACGTCGCTGGCATCGTGGGTGTAGATGCCCATGCCGTCGTAGAGATTCCCGCGCGGGCGGGTGCCGAAGACGATGTTGGTGTCGATGAGGACGGGGCCTTCGTTGAGTTCGATGAAGATGCCGGCCATGCGGCTGTTGAGGACGACGTTGCGGGTGATCCGGGAACCGGATACATCGTTGTCGAGCCAGATGCCGAAGGCTTCGTTGTCGCGGATGAGGTTGCCTTCGATGAGAGCGCCCTGGCCGTGGAGTTTGATCGCGCCCCACTCTTCCCACCGGGCGTCGATGCCGGTGTTGAAGTCGTGGGCGTTGTTTCGTTCGAGGATGTTGTCGCGGATGACAACGCCGTTGTGATGCCAGCCTGCGATGCCGGCGAGGCCGTTGTCGGAGATGATGTTGTTCTCGATGATGTGATGGCCGCCTTCCATGCGGCGTTTGTCGTCGGGATGGGTGTTGGCGAGCCGGGCGGTGTCCCACGTCTCGCTGCCGACATCAAGGCCGATGGTGCGGGCAAAGCGGATGGTGTTGCCCGAGATCAGCCAGTGCGAGCCGCTGCGCGGGCTGACGGCTCCGCCTTGCGGGAAGGCGCCCTGGTTGGCGCAGTGTCCGAAGGTGAAACCGATGACGTGAATGTATGAAAGTCCGCGACGCCAGGGAGAAAAAATACGGTCGCGCACGGTGACTTCGACGAGGTGGTTGCGGAGGTCGGCGGGGGCGCGCACCGGGGCGTGTGGCGGCGAGGGGAAATGGGCCCAGAGCTGGCGTCCGTCGGGCGAGGCGAGCCAGGAGCCGGGGTGCGCGCGGAGGGCGGCAAGTGTGGTGGCTTGGGTGAGGGGCGCGCCGTCGAAGAAGAGTTGGCCGAGTGTTTTTGGAAGTGTATCGGGATCGTCGCTACCGGTGGCGCTGGCGACCGGCGTGGCCGCATCGATGGAGGGAATGGCGGGAGTTGCGGCGGTGGCGGAGGAGGCCGGGCGGGCGACAGGGTGTTCGTCGTTGGCGCCGATGCTGACGCCGGTGAGATAAGGGTTTTGCTGTGTAGCCCCGGCTCCGGTTGGCAGGAGCGCGGCGAGTCCGGTCGTCATGATACCGGCAAATTCAGGGTGCGGACGCCAGTCGGCGCACACGTCGCTGCCCTTGACTTCGACGCGATCCCTTGGGGTTAGGAGGTCGGCGCGATAAATGATTGGCTTGCCTTCCTCGCCTCCGCGCAGCGGCGTGACGCGTTCGCGATAGGTGCCGGGGCGCACGAGCACGGTGTCGCCGGGCGCGGCGAGTTGCGCGGCGGCATTGATGGTCTTGAGAGGGCGTTCAGGGGTGCCCGCGTTGGCATCATCGGCAGCGGACGAATTCGTATCCACGATATAGGTACGAGCGGACGTCGGCATGACGGCGACCAAACCCAGGGCGCCCGACACGAGGAGCACTCGGAAAACGGGTGAGGCAAAGGAGCGGGAGCGGGCGGATGCGGGTGTAGGGATCATTGAAAAATATGTGTAGTCGTGCGGAGCCGGGGGGGGGGGGGTGCTGTCAGGGGCAGGGAGCGATTGGCGAACAGCGGTTGGCGGGAGTCAGCCATTCACCGCCGGCATCGACCGGGCAGGAGCCGGTGAACGGCTTCTCGCCGAAAAGGGCGGCGTCGAGCGCCTCAAGCGAGAAGCGGCTGGAGCCGTAGGCGTTGATGCAGGTGTCGGCCCATGGCATGTCGTGGAGCAGGTAAGGGGAGCCGAGCGAAACGATGACCGGACGCATCGTTGCCAGGCCTTGCAGCATCCACATGCATTCGGCTGGAGCGGCGGTGGGGCGCATGGTGTTTTTTTGTCCGTGGATGGATTGCTCGAACAGGGCGATCAGGGCATCAAAGCGCTCGCCGGCTTCCTCGCGCCGGGTGAGGTCGAGGCAGTTGCCGTTGACTTGCACGGTGACTTCGCAACCGCGGGCGCGCAGGCGGGCAAGCAGCGGTTCGGCGATGGCGAGAGCGTTTTCGTCGTCGCGTATGCTGGCAACAACTACGCAGACACGGCGCGCGCGGTCCGGAGCGAGGGGGAGCACGGAGGCGCGGTTGCGCAGGAGCGTGAGGCTGCGTTGGCCGAGCTGGCGGGCAAAGGCGGCGGCGTCCGTGGCGGTGATCCCGACCTGAGTTGCGGGGCGGCAGTGGCTTGTATCCGCAGGATTGCCGGCGACGTCCGCCTGACGGGATTTTAACGCGAGCACACGGGCGACGCTTTCATCCAGCCGTTTTTCGGAGATGCGGCCATCGGCGAGAGCGCGTTCGATGAGGTCGAAATAGTCGTCGCCTGGCCAGAGCATGACATCGATGCCGGCATTGAAGGCCTCGATCAACCGTCGTTCGCGGTCGGCCCAGCCGGTGAAGCCCGCCATGATGAGCGCGTCGGAAATGAGCACGCCGTCGAAGCCGAGTTCGCCGCGCAGCAGATCCGTGAGGATCGGCTGCGATACGGTGGCGGGGATTGGCATGCCGTCGCGGCAGCCGTCTCGCGTGCGCGCATCGCGCCAGGGGAGCGCGATGTGGCCGGCCATGATGGCGTGGACGCCGCTTTCGATGCAGCGGCGAAAAACCGCGCCGAACGTCCGTCGCCACGCGGTTTCGTCGAGCGAGTTGATGGACAGGCAGAGGTGCTGGTCGCGAAAATCCACACCATCGCCGGGGAAATGTTTGGCCGTGGCGCTCAGGCCGTGGTCCTGCATGCCGCGGATCAGGGCATCGAGCAGCCGCGCAACCTGGCGGGGATCGGAGCCGAGGGAGCGGAGGTTGACGACCGGGTTGAGCCAGTTGAGCGAAAGATCGGCGACGGGACCGAGGCACCAGTTGAAGCCGGTGGCACAGGCTTCAAGCGCTGTCCAGCGTCCGTACTCATAGGCGGCATCCGCGTCGCCGGCGGCGCCGAGCGCCATCATGTTGGGGAACGCCGTCAGGCCGCGCACCGCGCCGCCCGCGCCGTTTTCGAGATCGCCGGCCACCGCGAGCGGGACTCCGGTAGTGTTCATGCTGATACGCCGGAAGAGCGCGATGCGGTCGCGCAGGGCGGAGGCCTTGTCCGTATCGGCGGATACGCCGATCACCTCGCCGCCGATAAAAATACCGCCGACAGGATGGCACCCGAAATAGTCCTCGACCTGCCCTTCGCTCCATCCCGCCATGAAGCCGGCGTGCACCTGGCAGGTTTGCCCGATGCGCTCGCGCAGGCTGAGGCCGCGCCGGGAGAGCGGTGGCATCGGCGCGGTCGGGCTTTCAAGGGCGAGTGTGTTCATCGGGTTGTCGGGCGGCAGGCGGGGGGGGGGGGGGGGGGGCG
>JAISAX010000830.1 GCA_031266495.1 Opitutaceae bacterium | reverse complement strand
CCCCCCCCGCCCCGCCCCCCCCCCCGCCCCCGCCGCCGCCCGCGCTCGCTTATTTGGCGAAAAGGGTCTTCGACACGCGGGATTTGGCGCGGGCGGCGGCGTTCTTGTGGACGACTCCGGACTTGGTGGCTTTGTCCATGGCGGATGCCCAGGCGATGGCCGCGGACCGGGCGGCTTCCTTGTCTTCGCCGACGGAAGCTTTGGCGAACTTCTTGTGGAGTGTCTTGAGACGGGTCTTGACCGCCTTGTTGCGCGTGGTGAGGCGCCCGGTTTTACGGGCGGCTTTGATGGCGGATTTGGTGTTGGCCATGGCGTGTTCTTTGGATGAAAGCCGCAGAGCAATCCAAACCCGGAGAGGCGAGTCAAGGGCGGATTCCGGCCGGACGCGGGTTTTTGTCGGGTTCAGCCGGCGGGCGCGTAAAGGCGCGGCTTGCTACGGAGCCCGCCCTGCGTTCGGCTGGGGCCATATGGCAAAATGGCTTCTCGTTGATGGGTTCAATCTCGTTTATCGCTGCTTCTTCGCGATTCCTGTGCTGACTCGCTCGGATGGGCTCCCGACCAATGCGCTGCATGGTTGGGTGAAATCGCTTTGGCGATTGATGGATCAGGAGCGTCCGTCGGGCGTGTGCGCGTTTTTCGATCTTGGCGGGGCGCAGGACCGGCTGGCGTTGTTGCCCGAATACAAGGCGCAGCGCGAGGAGATGCCGTCGGCGTTGGTCAGGCAACTGGAGCCGGTCAAGGAACTCACGCGGTTGATGGGCATTGCGACCGTCGAGCAGCAGGGGGTGGAGGGGGACGATTTGCTGGCGTCGCGGGCCGTGGCGCTGGCGCGCGCGGGCGACGAGGTGCTGGTGGTGAGTTCGGACAAGGATTTCGCGCAGATCGTCTGCGACCGCATTGCCATGTTGTTGCCCCCGCCGTCCGCCAATCCGAAGCTCGGCTGGCGTCGGCTGGATGTGGCCGGCGTGCGCGAAAAATTCGGCGTGCCCCCGGAGCAGATCGCGGACTACCTGGCGATCGTCGGCGACACGTCGGACAATATCCCGGGCGTGCCGGGCGTGGGTCCGAAAACGGCGTCGAAGTGGTTGCAGGAATACGGTTCGCTGGAGGCGTTGCTGGCGCGCGCGGGCGAGGTGAAACCGGAGCGTTTTCGCGAGGTGCTCGCCGCCCGCGCCGACGACCTGCGGCGCAACCGGCGGCTGACCACGCTCAACCTCGGGCTGGCGGCGGCGGCGGCGTTGCCGTCGGCGGAGGGGGGCGCGGCGGGCTCGATACCGGCGGATCTGCCGGCGCTGTTGCGCTGGCTGGAACAGATGGAGATGCGGTCGGCGCTCGTCGAGGCGCGCTCGCGGTACGAGCAGCCGGAACTGTTCTGAACCATGGGGCCCCTGTCTCCCATAACTCTTATGGGAGATATGAGAGTTGTGCGAGCTATGGGACTTATGGGACTTGGGGGCGGGTTTTCGGGGCGGGCTTTGCCGCCGGGATTTCCAGCGGAGGCGTATTTTTCCGCAGCAGGAGAATCGCCCCGGCGACGAAGACAAAGATCGAATAAAACGTGCCGCGGCTGAGGCCGAAGATCAGGCCGGCGTCGGGTTCGCGGAAAATCTCGCCGACGGAGCGCGCGAGGGCGTAGCCGACCAGAAACACGCCGCTCAGCCGGCCCGGCGCGGTGCGCAGCCAGTCCGTTTTCCAGACGAGGAGCTGCATCAGCGCGAGCAGGAGCGCGCCTTCCAGGAAGGCGGCGTAAAGTTGCGACGGGTGCCGCGGCGGGATCATCGAAAAGGCCGTCAGGGGCGGGGCGCTTTCGGGAAAGATGACCGCCCATTTCACGTCGGTGATTTTGCCCCAGAGCTCGCCGTTGATGAAGTTGGCGACGCGGCCGCACAACAAGCCGGCCGGCGCCACGCTGGTCACGAGGTCGCCGAGATGGAGCACGCGGTTGTGCGTGCCGCGGGCGAACCACACGAGCGCCACCGTCACGCCGATGAAACCGCCGTGGCTGGCCATGCCGCCGTCCCACACGCGGAGGAGTTCCAGCGGATCGCGGAGCAGGGCCTGCGGCTGGTAAAAGAGAAAGTAGCCGAGCCGTCCGCCGGCAAACACGCCGGCCACGAGCGCCATGATCAGGCTGGACATCTGCGCGGAGGCGAGCGGCGTGAGCCGGCGGCGCGCATAGAGGGTGAGCAGCCCGAGCCCGGCGAGGAAACCGGCGACGTAGGCGAGTCCGTAGTAACGGATGCCGATGCCGTCGGAAATTTTTACAAGGAACGGGCTGAGGTCGTGGACCCACCAGGCGAGAGGAGGGAGGGGGGGGGCGGAGGAGAGGGAGGAGAGGGAGTGGAGCATGTGAGCGGGATGGGTGACAAGGTTTCAGGCAGCGGCGGGCGGGCGGGCGGGGGCCGCCATCTTTTCAATTCTCTTCGGCGACGGCTTCGATGACGATGGCGGTGCAGTTATCGCGTCCCGAAGCGGCGACGGACTCCTCGACGAGCAGGCGCGCCGGCGGGAGGGCGGCCTGGGCGGGGGGCGCGGGCTCGCGAAGCAGGCGTTCGATGGTGCCGTCCCGGAGGCCGTCCACGAGGCCGTCGGAACAGATCACGAAACGGTCGCCCGGTTGCAGGCCGACGGCGCCGATGTGCGGCTCGATGTGCTGGTTGCCGGCGCCGAGCGCTTGTTGTAGCGAACTTTTGCCGGGATGGGCGCGCGCCTGGTATTCGGTGATCCTGCCGGTGCGGCGCAGCCAGCCGACGTGGCTGTGGTCGTGCGTGAGCTGGGTGATGCCGCCTTTTTTCGGCAGGTAATAGATGCGGCTGTCCCCGATGTGGCTGAACCAGACCCGGTCGGGCGTGACCCAGCAGAGGCTCAGCGTGGCGCCCATGCCGGCGCATTCCTCGTAACTGTGGCCGAGATTGACGAGCGAGCGGTGGATGGCCTCGAAGAGTTCGGCGAGGATATCCTGAAATCCGCCGGGAAGGCCGAGCGCGGAAACCTTGAAACTGCGGGGCAGGAGCCGGGTGATTTCGGTGACGGCGATCTTGCTGGCGAATTCGCCCGCATTGGCGCCGCCCATGCCGTCGCTCACGGCGAAGACAAAATCGGCGCCGCGCAGCGAGGCGTCGCCGGTTTTGCCCAGAAAACGGACTTCGTGCGCGTCGAAATTGAGCGCGAGGAAGCTGTCTTCGTTGTTGGCGCGGAAACGGCCGGGGTGGGTCATGCCCGACCAGTGGAGGCGCAGCGCGGGAGGAACAACGGCGAGCGGGTCAGGCATCGGGAGGTGGCGGCTTGAGTGACTGGCCGGCGTGGGGGCCATCGAGGAGAGTGGCATATTCGAAATCGATGATGCAGAAACGGCCGTCGCCGCGGCGGTAGGTGATGTTGCGCAGGAAGGGGTCTTCGTGGCGCACGCCGTAGTGTTCCAGTTCGGCGAAGATTTCCGGGATGCGTTCCGGGGCGAGGTGTTCGACGCGGCTGCCGCAGTTGTCCGTGACGAGCAGGAGCCGCCCGGGGTCGGTTTCCAGAATTTTCGGGACGAAGCCGCAGTCGCGCTCCTCCAGGTGGCGGAGCACTTTCACCTCGTGCTCGAAACGCTCCCGCGCCTGGTACCCGCGAAAGGTCTTGTGGACCCGGCCGTCGTAGCCGATGCGCACCGTGGCGCGGCGGGTGTCTTTGACTTCGTGCATGTGGCGTGAGGTGGCGTGAGGTGGCGTGAGGTGGCGTGGATTCGGAAACGCGGGACCGGGAGCAAAAACGGGGAGGACGCGGCAGGCAAGCGCGACAGCATGGACGCTTTCAATTACACCCTGATGTTACACCCTCCTGCCCCCCCCCCCCCCGGTCCCCCCGATCCGGCTTATAAACGGGCGGATTGGTTTGCCGTTCGCCCGCTTTTCACAATCCGTGTTCCGCATTTTTCCGCTTCTTCCGATTCTTCCGTTCTCCTTCATCTCATGCGCTCCGTCTGGCAGGAATTCGTCCGCTTCTTCACCTCTCTCAAGCTCACCGTCGTGCTTCTCGTCCTGTCGATCCTCCTGGTGCTCTTCGCCACGCTCAACCAGGTGACGCTCGGCATCTGGGCCGTGCAGGAAAAGTGGTTACGCAGCTTCATTGTCCTGCACGAGGTCGGGGGCGGGGTCGGGAGCAAAAGCATCCCTGTGCCCGTATTTCCCGGCGGCTACTTCATTGGCGGGCTCCTGCTCATCAACCTCGTCGCCTCGCACATTTACCGGTTCGGATTTTCGCTCAAAAAATCCGGCATCCTCATCACCCACGCCGGCCTCATCCTGCTTCTCGTCGGCGAACTCTACACCGGCATCGTCCAGGAGGAATTCCAGATGCGCCTCGACGAAGGCCAGACGCGCAACTACTCCGAAAGCCCGCGCGAGGTGGAACTCGCCGTCATCGACGCCACCGATCCCGCCACCGATCCCGCGACCGACACCGTTGTCGCCATCCCCGCCGCACAGCTTGCCCGCGCCCGCGGCAACCCGGCCCGCGCCATCCGGCATCCGCAACTCCCCTTCACGCTCAACATCCTCGACTATTTCCCCAACTCCGCCCTCGAAATGCGCGAGGCCAACCCCGCCGCCCCGCCCTCCGGCGCCAACCGCGACATCGGCGAAAAACTCGCCCTCTACCCGCGCCCGCTCGCCCGTGCGGAAAACACCCGCAACCTCCCCTCCGCCCTCGTCGAACTGCGCGGCCCCGGCGGCGACTCGCCCGGCATCTGGCTCGCCTCCGCCTGGCTCGTCGAACAACAAACCTTCGATTACGCCGGACGCACCTGGCACCTGCAAATGCGCTTCCGCCGCGAATACCACCCCTGGTCGCTCACGCTGATCGACTTCGCGCACGACACTTACCTCGGCACCGACATCCCCAGAAACTTTTCCAGCCGCCTCCGTCTGCAACACCCCGCGCGCGGCGAAGACCGCGAGGTGCTCATCTCCATGAACAACCCGCTGCGCCACGACGGCCTCGCCCTCTACCAGCAAGGTTTTGATAACAACGACACCACCACCCTCCTCCATGTCGTCCGCAACCCCGGCCGGATGCTGCCCTACATCTCCTGCGTGATGCTCGTCGCCGGCCTCCTCATCCAGTTCGGCATCCACCTCGCAGGCTTCGAAAATGACGAATGACTAATTACTAATTACTAATTACTAATTACGAATGACTAATTACGAATGACTAATTACCAATTACCCTCC
>JAISAX010000799.1 GCA_031266495.1 Opitutaceae bacterium | reverse complement strand
GGTTAGAAAAATATCGACGCAATTGGAAGAATTGCGAGCGTAAGTTAAACACCAGCAAACATTTCATCGTATTATCATTTATTTCTATATTACTGAAAAGATTCTAAACACGCTCTGAGTCCTATTACCAGTCTTGGCGCAACATTGACGTCGGGGATACGGTTACGCTTGAGGCCAACCAGTCCGTTGACGATTCGGGTGACATCCGCCAGTTTGAGGTTTACGGCCACTTTATCATGGAGGCCGGAAGCAGCTATTCCGTAGGCAGGTTCCGTGCCGCGAGTGACGACCTCCAATGGACTGGAAACCCATTCCCACAAGTAACGCTCGGCTCCAGGGCGACGGTGAATGCCGAGTGGGCGGCTCTTGCATGCACGCTGAAGATGGCGGCAGGTTCCCACCTGTCCATAACCGCGACGGACAATTGGCAGGACGGATTGTGGGGATGGCAGAACCTGGTTTTCGACGGCAACGGGCAGGATGGTACCGATGCCTGGATCTCGACACCAATGATTGTAATGGGCGGACACCAGGAGCTTGGGTATAACCCCCTGTCTGCCGAACTCGAAAACGAACCATGGCTTAATATTGAACTGAACAATTTCGCCGAAGGCACTTACTCGCTCATCAGCGGCATCTCCACGCTCATTCTCTACTCCACCCTCTACGAAAATGGATTCTCGATAGAGGGTCTGCTGGGAACGATTGATTGGAGCGTGAAGGATATGATCACGCTGAGCGGAGACAGTGCGGCGAATGCGGCACTGGGTTTTGATGAGAACACGGGCACGATTTACGTGACGATATCAGCGGCAGCGGTGCCCGAGCCTGCCGGATATGCGACGCTGGCCGGGCTGGCGTTGCTGGCGTGGGTGGCGATGCGCCGCAGCCGCGGCGCGCACGGCGCGCGCGGCTGACACGCGGCTGATTTCTTCCCGGAGCGGGCGCGCCCTGCGTCTGTTCCGGGTTTTTGTATTCATTGTTGCAGACAGAGAATCGGGGGTGGCGGGTCTTCGGGCCTGCCGCCCTCCCTTTTTTTTTGGGGGGGGAGGGGGGGAAAGGGGGAATCAAGAACGGATGTTACGTGCGCCCCTGCGAGGGGATCGCGTAACATCAGTGAGGAACACTGCTGGCGATCATCAGGATGTGAACTGGTTGCGGGCCGGTTCGCGCCGTTTTCGGTTGCGGGGCCGCGGGCAACCGGGCAACACGCGCGGATCATGCCTCTGGAAGAAGCTCTTGCGGTTCGTGCGCAACGTCTCGACAGCCTGCGCGGCCGGCTCCTCGCCGCCTTGCGGGCCGGGCCTGTCGCCGGGGCGGCGCCTGCCCGGCGGGGCGTGACGCTGGAGATCGGCTGCGGCCACGGACATTTCCTCACCGCTTACGCGGCGGCTCATCCGGAGGAGTTCTGCATCGGCATCGACCTGCTGCCCGGCCGGCTGGAGCGCGCCGGGCGCAAATCCTCGGCCGCCGGTCTGGCCAACGTCGTGTGGTTGCAGGCCGAGGCGGAGCTTTTTCTCGAAGCGATGCGGGTGTTGCCTGGCGACGGCGACGGCGCCGTCGCCGTCGTGCTGGAACGCGTGTGGGTGCTGTTCCCCGACCCGTGGCCGAAGCGCCGCCACTGGAAAAACCGGCTGCTCCGCCCGGCGTTCCTCGACACGCTGGCGGAGCGGATGCGCGCCGGGGGCGAATTGTGCTTCCGCACGGACCACGCGCCCTACTTTGCCGAAGCGCGGGACTGCGTGGCGGCGCATCCGGCCTGGGAGCTGGTGGCGGTGGCGGCGGACGGACCAGGCAACTCCAACGGACCGGGCAACGCCGACGGCACGGACGGCGGAGCATGGCCGTTCGAGGTGGAAACGGTTTTCCAGAGCCGGGCGCCCTCCTTCCAGTCGCTCGTGGCGAGGCGAAACGGGCAAAGATAGATCCTGCCCGCCGCGAATTGATTCGTTGCCTTATCAGAATCCGTGCTGTCCCGCTTTTGTTGCATCCGGCTGACGAGAATTACCGATTATTTGTCGCATTAGCGGTGATTACTTCGTGTGTTGACGAGTGAGTCGGCGTTTGCCTGGGGCGGACGTTTCTCCGAAACCCACCGCGCATTTTAAAAGTTTCCATGACCTGCTTCCAAAAAGCCTTTTTATTGTTTCCGGGCACGGCGGTGGCGGCGCCCGCGCTGGCGGCGGCGGGGGAGGGGCACGGGGTGTCCGTTGCAGCCGAACCGCTTTTCCACCTCGGACCGATGCCGGTCACCAACAGCATGGTGACGAGCTGGGTGGTGGCGCTGGCGCTGATCGTGATCGTGCGCCTGGCGGTCGGCCGGCCGAAGCTGGTGCCGGGCCGGGGACAGGCGATCGTCGAGAATCTGGTGCAGGGGCTGTTCGACATGCTGTCGCCTATCGTCGGCCCCAGAGTCGCGCGGCCGGCGTTTCCGCTGCTCATCGCGCTGTTCGTGTTCATCCTGATCCAGAACTGGAGCGGCCTCCTGCCGGGCGTCGGCTCGATCAAGATCCGGGAAGCCGGCGGGCACTGGGGAGACCTGATCCGCCCGGGCAATGCCGACATGAACGGCACCATCGGCCTGGCGCTCGTGGCGATGGTCGCCTGGGTCTATTTCATCATCAGGTATGCGGGCGTGAAGTTCATCCTCCACGACTGGTTCGGCAACAAGGCCGACAAGCGCGAGATCCCGGGTCTCATCTACTATTTCCTCTTCCTCGTTTTCTTCGGCGTGGGCCTGATCGAGATCATCTCGATCGTCTTCCGGCCCGTGTCGCTCTCGTTTCGTCTCTTCGGAAACATCTTCGGCGGCGAAAACCTGCTGCACGCCATGTTCGGCATGCAAAAATGGCTCCTGCCGACGCCGTTTTACCTTCTCGAACTGCTCATCGGCGTCGTCCAGGCGCTGGTGTTCACCCTCCTCGTCGCCGTTTACATCGGCCTGATTTGCAATCACGACGAGGGTCACGACAGTCACGGGGAGACTCACGCCGCCGCCGCACATTGAGCGGCGCACCACTTTGCCGCCGGGAGCGTGCCCACGCTGCGCGCACGGCGGTAATCCAACCGGAAAACATAAACATAAACACAAAAACCACACACAGAACAAAAACCCATGATCAACATCCTCGCACAAGCCACAGGGAACATCCAGGAAACTGCCGCCGCGGTGGTGGAAACGGCCGGTAACGTCGCGCAAAACGTCGGCATCACCGGTAACATTCAGGGCGCCTTCGGCTGCCTTGCCGCCGCCATCGGCGTCGGTATCATCGGCACCAAGGCCGTCGAGGCCGTCGGCCGCAATCCCGGCGCTTCCGGCAAGATCCTCGTCCAGTCCATTCTGGGCATGGCGCTCGCCGAAGCCGTCGCGTTCTACGCGCTCTTCCTCGGCAAGTAATCCGGATCGTCCGGATCGTCTGGCTTGTCTGGCTTGTCTGAAAAGGCCTTCCCTCTGCCATTCCGGGGGGCCGGTCACCTGCCGGCCGGCCCCCCCCCCCCCCTCCTCCCATTCCATTTCGATCATGTTTACCAACCTGTTTGTTGCCGCCGCCGCTGCCACCGGTGAATCCGCCAGTGGCATCACCAGACTATTCAACCAGTTCGGCATCGACGTGCCGCTCTTCCTCGCGCAGGCGCTGAGCTTCACCATCGTTGCGGTCCTGCTCTGGAAGTTCGCCTTCAAGCCGGTTCTTGCCACGCTCGACGCCCGCAACGCGAAGATCGCGCAACACCTCAAGGACGCCGAAGCCGCCACGCTCCGGCTCGCCGAGGCGCAGAAAGAAGCAGCAGCCCTCATCGACAGGGCGCGTGTCGAGGCCGGCCAGCAATTCGAGGCCGCTCGCCAGGCCGCCAAGGCGTTCGAGGAAAAAGCCCGTGCCGACGCCGGCGTCCAGGCAGCCGACATCATTGAAAAAGCCCGCCAGGCCAACGAACTCGAACATCGCCGCCTCCTCGAACAAGCCCGCGGCGAGATTGCCCGCCTCGTCGCCACGACCACCGGACAAGTGCTCGCCAAAAAACTCTCCGACGCCGACCGCGCCGCCTACAACGAGGCCGCCGTCCACGAACTCGCCAACGTCTGAGCCTCCTCCCGCCTCCCGCCTCCCCCTCCTCCCGCCCGCCACCGCCTGCCCGCCCGCTCCCATCCATGACCGGCAAAAAACAAATCGCCCACTTCGCCCGCCAGTATTACCAGGTCAGCCTGGCGGAAGACGGGCGCGTCTCGCCGGAACGCGTGACCGCCGTCCTCGCTCTCATCGACAAGACGCCGCCTCCGCACCCCGTCGCCGTGCTCAAAGCCTACCGCCGGCTCGTCGCCGCCGCCCTTGCCCGCCACGAAGCGGTTGTCGAGCACGCCGGCCCGGTCAGCGAAGCCACGCTTGCCGCCATCGGCGCCGCCCTCACCCGGCGTTACGCCCGGCCCGTCACCGCCAGCGCGCAACCCAACCCGGCCCTCATCGCAGGCCTGCGCATCCGCATCGGCGACGACGTTTACGAATCCACCATCGCCGGCCAGCTTGCGCAGCTTGCTGCGCAAGCTGCTAATTAAGAATCAAGAACCAGGAACCAGGAATCCGGATACAGAAAACAACCCATCGCCGATGTATCTGAATTTTGCTTACAACGTCATTTAACGCCATTTCCCGATACCACCGCTCCGCCCTTTCTTCCGCCCCTCATCCACCCGCTCGCTCGCTCTCGGGGGGGGGGGGGGGGGGGGGGGGGGGG
>JAISAX010000781.1 GCA_031266495.1 Opitutaceae bacterium | reverse complement strand
CCCCGACCCGCCCAAATCCACCAGCGCGGCCTGCGCCTCCAACCCGGCCAACCCTGCACCCTCCGCCTGACCCTCAACGCCACGGACACCCCCGCCGCCCCCGCGCCCCCCACGCAAACCCTCACCCTCGGCATCAAGGACGCCCGCCCCCCCTGGCGTATCCACTTCTCCACTCCCGTCACGCTCTCGGCGACGAAAACCACCGTCACCGAAGCCAGCTTCCTTTACGAAGCGGAACCCGACGCCGAACTACGCTTCAACCTCCAGGACCTCCCCGCCAACGCCACCGGCATAACCCTCCAGTCAGCCTCGCTCCGCCAGGGCGGCACCGCGGGCAGCCCCCCCCCCCGCCTCGCCTCCGCGCCCCACACCTTCGATTACCCTCGCAAACGCACATTCAAGACCCTCTCCATCCCCGCCCAGCGCGACTGGCTCCGCTTCCTCTGGCAAACCGAAGAACGCTACTGGCTCGCCATGCGCGACTACCTCCGCCACGACCTCGGCGTCCGCTCCCTCCTCATCGGCACCCAACTCGGCGCCTACAGCATCTTTCCCATCCAGCAACAACTCGACGCCCTCGACATCCACGCCTACTGGCAACACCCCGAATTCCACGGCGACCGCAACGACCGGAACAACTGGACCGTCGGCAACAAATCCATGGTCAGCGACCCCTCCGGCGCCTACGCCTCGTATCCCTCGCTCTACCGAGTCGCAGGGAAACCGTATCTCCTGACAGAATACAACCATCCGTCACCCAACACCTACGGCGCGGAAGCCTTCCCCATCATCTCCGCCTACGCCGCCTTTCAGGACTGGGACGCCATCTTCGCCTACTCCTGGGCACACGGCGTCATTTCATGGGATGCCGGATACCAGACCGGCAACTTCGACATCGACCAGAACCCGGTCAAACTCGTCACCCTCCCGCTCGCCGCCGCCCTCTTTCGTCGCGGCGATGTGGATACGCCCGGCCCCGCCCACCTCAAGACCATCCCCGTCGCGCCCGACGCCGCGCTCGACTCCCTGCGCCGGTCCGGCACCCGCCTTGCCGCGGACCTCTTTGGCGGCTCGCGCCACGAAGCCCTGCGCATCCCGTATGCCGTCCGCCTCGCCCGGCCAGGTGAAGCCGGCGCACATCCCGCCCCCACCCGCGCTCCCGCCTATGCCTGGACCGGCCCCATAACCACCCGCGGCGGCGCGCTCACCTGGGACGCCGCCCCCGACGCCGGCCTTTTCACCATCCGCACCCCCCGCACCAAAGCCGCCATCGGCTTCACCCGCTCGCGCGCGCACGACCTCGGCGGCCTTGTCATCCGTCCCGCGCCCAACCGCCAGGACTGGGCCACCATCGCCCTCACGCAAACCCTTGGCCCCCGCATCGGCGCCCCCGGACGCGCCCTCCTCATCGCCTGTGGCGACATGGAAAACACCGGCCAGATCTGGAAAAACGCCTCCAAAAACAACGTCACCGACTGGGGCCATGCTCCCACCCTTGTCGAAGGTATCCCTGCCGACATTACACTCGCGCTCGTTGCGCCCGCCACCACGCTCACCGTTTGGGCGCTCGACGCCCGCGGTCAGCGCGCCACCCCCGTCCCGGCCACAATCACCGGCAATACCGCCCATTTCTCCATCGGCCCCGCGTACAAAACACTCTGGTACGAAATCCACACACGATAATTCATTTTTACCGCGAAGGATGCGAAGGACGCGAAGATGAAGTTACCAGCACCCTGTTTCCCGATTTCGCTCTTTCCGCTCTTCGCATCCTTCGTGTCCTTCGCGGTTAATTTTCAGATCCTCCCTTGATTCTTGATTTCCCCGCATGAACGCCCAACGCCACCTCATACTGCTCCTGGCGCTTGCCACCGCCAGCCACGGCGCGATCACCCTTCCGCAAATTTTCAGTCCCGGTGTAGTCCTCCAGCGTGACACCCCCATCGCCATCTGGGGGACGGCCGAACCCGGGGAAAAAATCACCGTCCGGCTCACCCCATCCGCCACCGCCGCCGCCGCCGCCGACCCTGTCACCGGATACTGGCGCCTCGCGCTCCCCGCCCAACCCGCCACCAACGCCACACACCCGCGCACCCTCATCATCACAGGGACCACCAGCGCCACCCCCATCCGTATCCCGGACGTCCTTGTCGGCGAAGTCTGGTTTGCATCCGGCCAGTCCAACATGGAATGGATCGTCAAGGAAACCGATGACGCCCCGGCGGAAATCGCCCGCTCCGCCAATCCCGGCATCCGCATCATCCGTATCCAGCGGGCCATTGCGGACGCCCCCGCGGCCAATATCGAAGGCAAATGGGCCGCCGCCTCCCCGGCCATCACCGGCTGGATGACCGCCGTCGGTTATTATTTTGCGAAAAAACTCTCCGCCGACCTCGGCGGCATACCCGTCGGCATCATCAACGCCTCCCGTGGCAGCGCACGTATCCAGCCATGGATACCGGCTCCCGCTTTCGACAAAACCCCCGCCTTCGCGCCCGACCGTGCCGCATGGCAACGCGCCCTCGCCGCGCACCCCGCGGCCAAAACCGCCCACGACCAAAAACTCGCCGCCTGGCAAGCCGCGGCGGACTCCGCCAGGGCCGCCCGGAAAACGCCTCCCCGGCGGCCCGAACCCCCGTATGGACCTGGTCACTACAACCAACCCTCCGGACTCTATAACGGCATGGTTGCCCCGCTCACGCCCTATGCCATCCGTGGCATTCTCTGGTATCAAGGCGAAGCCAACGCCCGCCAGGCCGCCCAATACCGCGAAGCGCTCCCCGCGCTCATCACCTCCTGGCGCGAGGCATGGGGAAACCCCCGACTCCCCTTTCTGGTCGTGCAACTTGCCCCCTACCGCGACATCCCGCGCGGCTTTCTCCCCGACGGCCTCGAGCGCGCCGCCCTCCGCGAAGCCCAGGCACTCGCCACCCGGCAACTACCCCGCACCGGCCTCGTCGTCACGCTCGATCTCGGCGGCCCCGATTCCGCCGAACACCCCCGCAACAAACGCCCCGTCGGCGAACGCCTCGCCCGCCTCGCCCAACCCCTTGCCTACGCCCGTCCCCCCCCCGACAACCAACCGGCCGCCGGACCGACCCTCGCCAACGTCACCTACGACGGACCTGTTGCCCGCGTCACCTGGCAACCCGGCACCGCCACCGGCCTCCGCACCACCGGCACCGCCGCTCCCGCCGCCTTTGAAATCGCCGGCGCCGACCGGCGATTCCATCCCGCGACCGCCCGTATCGAAAACCGCACGACAATCGTCCTCTCATCCCCGGACGTTCCCGCGCCTGTCGCCGTGCGCTATGCATTTTGCAACGATCCCCGTGTCAACCTCGTCAACTCCGCCAACCTGCCCGCCGCCCCCTTTCGCACCGACGACTGGCCCCTCCCCGCCCGGAATCCCTGACCTCCCCCCCCCCCTCCCGCCGCCGCCGCCCGCCCGGAGATGGAACCATCTCCATCGCATTACGCGATTGAACACCGCATTTCTCCGACAAACCCTCGCCTCTCCCGCATGACGCCCAACCACACCGCCCTCGAAGAACTGCACCGCGGCATGAGCTTCGGTTACCTCGCCCGCCGCGGTTACTACGCCACGCCCGAAGCCGCCGCGCAGGTGGACCGCATGGCTGCGCTCGGCGTCACCTGGGTGGCGCTCATGACCAGCGTCATCCAGGAAACATTTTCCAGCACGCGCCTGTATCAGGATTTCGAGTTCACGCCCTCCGATGACGAACTTGCCGCCATCATTGAAAAATTCCACGCCCGCGGCATCCGCGTGATGCTCAAACCCATGGTGGAGTGTCTCGACAGTTCCTGGCGCGGACGCATCCACTTTCCCGAAGGCGACCAGCAAATCCAGGGACGCGTCACCCCCTACCGGGACACCTGGTTTGCCAGCCTCGCGCAAAGCGTCGCCCATTACGCGCGTCTCGCCGCGCGCACCGGCTGCGAGATGTATTGCATCGGATGCGAACTGTACGGAGCCGAACAGGCCGACAACAACGACCGCTGGCGTCGTATCATTTCCATGACACGCGAATCTTATGCCGGCCCCGTTTGCTACGACGTGCAACCGCCCACGCTTCTTGAGAGCGCGGAGCCGCCCGCCTGGTTGCGCGACCTTGATGCCGTGTGCATCAGCTATTACACGTCCGCCGCCGACGCGCCCGGCGCGACTGTCGGGCAAATGGTTGAAAAACTCCGTCCCACCGTCGCCATCCTGCGCCGGGCCTCGGAGAAACTCGGCGGCCTCCCGATCCTCTTTGGCGAGACCGGCTGCCGCTCCGTGCACGGCGGCGCGACCCGCCCCAGCGAATACCGCAACACCGGCGCCTACGCCCCCGGCGAGCAGGCCAACTTTCTCGACGCCATCTGCACCCTTTTCTGGGGCGAACCCTGGTGGCGTGGCCTTTACTGGTGGAAATGGGAGGAGCAGCAACACCGCCCCCAATACGCCGCCGACCCGGCGGGAGACACCGGTTTTACCATCGACGGCAAACCTGCCGCCGACGTCATGCGCCGCTGGTTCGCCCGCCAATAGCCCCGACCGCAGCCTGCCTCCAACGGCATTCATCCGGTATCCGCCCGCGCCGGAAGGAACTACGTAATTGCAGCTTCATGACACCCCTCGGCCTTTCCCTTTCAGAGCCGGCAGCGTCTCCCCTTCCTGCCACCGGTTCGGCGTGCTGTGCACTCCCGGATAGGCGACAGGGCGGGAAAAAGAGACGCAAGCGGGTGCTGCGAAAGCTCCGGGAACTGCTGAAGAAGACCGTGCGTCAGGCGCAACGGAACAGCCGGTTTGTCAAAGCCCATGCGCGCCGGGCGCAGACCGAAGGAAGGATCGGGATACTCATCAACGACTTTTTGTCCGGACGCTTGCGAAGCAAGGGACTCGAACATCGACGGCACACGGTGAGCTGGGCGGTCCTGACGCAAAACTTCTGGATGCTCGCCCGCCGACGGCGAAGCCACCGGGCCGACGTGGCACGGGCTTCCAGCCCGTGAGCGTTGCCTCTCCACGACGTCCGGAAACAAACCGGCGGCGCTCCGCGCCGTCCACGGCGAGGATGGCCGCGCCACGCCGGAAGCGGGCGAGACGCCCGCGGAAAGAGGTCGAAGGTCTGAAGGTCGAAAGTCGAGTCCGGCTGGAGCCAGGCCATTTCTTAAGGGGGAGGCGAGCAAAGCGCGCGGTGATGACTTTTGACTTTCAGACTTTGTGACTTTCGACCGTGGTGCGGGCGAGACGCCCGCGCCACTCCGGAACCTGTCCACTTTTCGAGATGCGCCCGTGCGCGAGGCGCTTTCTTCTCCGTCCGCCCGCTCACACCGCGCTTGTCTTGCCCGGCCCGGATCGCAACTTTGCAACCGATATGGCCCGCCCGGATTTACAAACGCAGTTTGCCGCCGATGCGCTTCGCAAGCGCATCCGCCACGGCGATCATGCCGCGTACCGGCTGCCCGGGGAGCGCCTGCTCGCCCTCGAACTCGGGCTCAGCCGGCAGACCGTGAGGCGCGCCATCCGGCTGCTCGCCGCCGAGGGCGTGCTCGCCCGCGGCGAGACCGGCCGGCTGCGCATCGCCTCCACCGGCGAACAGCCGGGGGGAAGCCGCCGCGGGATCATCGCCTACGTGCGCCCTGCGTCCGCTTCCTGTGAAATCGACCGCTGGCGGCAGGATATCGAAAAAGCCGTCGCCACCCGCCATGCCGTGGTCCGCTCGATCATTTACGAACACCTCAACGACACCGCGATCAGCGCGGCGCTCGGCGGCGGTTTCGACGGCGTGTTCTTTCATCCGAGCGGAGCCCGGATGGCTCCCTGGCTGACCGGGCGCCTCCGCGATGTGAGCACGCGGGTGGTGGTGCTCGATCACGATGCGAGTCCCCACGGCCTGCGTTCAGTGGCGGTGTTTCCTCTGGCGGCCGGACGCAAGCTGCTCAACCACCTCGCCCGGCTCGGTCATCGCCGGATCGATTGCCTCAATGTGCAGACGCATAATTTCGTGATCGAGGCGCGCATCGGCCTGTGGCGGACGTTTTTGGCCGAACACCGGCTCGCCGGCACGCTGTACTCGCCCCGGGCGCTGACCATCGACGCAGCCCGCGACGAAGTGCTGGCCCGGCTCGGGGATTCCGGCGGCGATCCGGTGGGCACCGCGTTTTTTTGCACCACGCTCCATGCCGCGATCGGCGGCATGCGCGCCCTGCACGAAGCGGGCCTTTTTATTGGCCGCGACGTGTCGGTGTGCGCCATCAACGACGAAGGCATGGCGCCGTTCCTGATCCCGTCGCTCACCAGCCTGCGCTCGCCGTCGCGGGTGCCGTACCTGGGCAAGGCCGTGGACTGGATGCTCGGCGACACGGAGTGGGAAACCCCCTCGCTGCTCCAGCCGCGCACCGCGCCGCTTTTCCTCGGCGAATCGACGGGAGCGGTGAGGGAGGAGGGAGGATTTTCGATTTTGGATTCTCGATTTTCGATTGAAGACAAACCCCTGCGGTGCGCCCTGCGGCGCGGCAGCGCTCAATCGAAAATCGAGAATCCAGAATCGAAAATCCTCCCCCCTTCCCGACCCTGAACCATGCAACCGATCGCCACGCACATTCACGTCAAGGGAGCCCGGGAGCACAACCTGAAGAACCTCGAACTGCGCCTGCCGCGCGGGAAGCTCGTGGTCATCACGGGACCCTCCGGATCGGGCAAATCGTCGCTCGCCTTCGACACGATCTACGCCGAGGGCTACCGCAAGTACATGGAGTCGCTCTCCACGCAGGCGCGCCAGGTGCTCGAACAACTGAAACGGCCCGACGTTGATTTCATCCACGGCCTCTCGCCCGTCCTCGCCATCGAGCAGCGCACCGGCGGCGGCTCGCCGCGCAGCACCATCGCCACCGTCACCGAAATCGCGGACTACGCCCGGCTCCTCTGGGCGCTCCACGGCGAACAGCGTTGCCCGAAAGACGGCGGCCGCGTCGTGCAGCGTTCGCTCGACGACAACGTGGCGCGCGTCCTCGCCGAAGCCGCCGGCCAGCGCATCATGCTGCTCGCGCCCGCGCTCCGTGCTCGTCCGAGCGTATTGCGCGAAGAACTACCGCGCCTGCGCCAGCGCGGCTTCCAGCGCATCCGCCTCGACGGCGACAACGAAAACGGCGTCGGCATCCGCAACCTCGACGACCCCCGCCTCATCCCCGCCGGTACGCGCGAGATTGCCGTGGACCTCGTCGTGGACCGCCTCGTGGCCGTCGAGGACCAGCGCAGCCGCCTCGCCGACTCGCTCGAACTCGCCTTTCGCGAGGGCAAGGACCGCGCCATCGTCCTCGCGCAAAAATCCGCCGCCGACCCCTGGCGCGAGATTCACCTCAGCCAGACGCTCGCCTGCGAGATTTGCGGCGACGTTTTCGAAAAACTCATGCCGCGCCATTTTTCCTTCAACCACTCCGAAGGCGCGTGCCCGACGTGCGGCGGCATCGGAAAAAAACTCCGCTTCGTGCCCGAACTCGTCATTCCCGATCCGGAAAAATCCGTCCGCGAGGGGGCGATCAAGCCGTGGCGGATTGGCGGAAAAAACCTCATCATCAAACATAACGCCCAGCTCAAGCAACTCGCCGAACAGCTCCCGTTCGATGCCGACACGCCCTGGAAAAACCTGCCCGAAAAGACCCGCGACACGATCCTGCTCGGAGCCGGCGAACGGCTGTTTGCCTTTAAACTGAAACGCATGCGCGAACCTCGCGCCATGCCTTTCCCGGGGGTGATCGCGGACCTTGAGGAAAGTTTTCGCGAGACCGACAGCGACGGGTTCCGCGCCCGGCTCACCACGTACATGGTGAGCGGCGAGTGTCCCGAATGCCACGGCACGCGCCTGAATGCCCGCAGTTCGAACGTATTTGTGCGGGCATCCGGGGCGTGGCACGGGCTTCCAGCCCGTGAGAGTTGCCCTTCCGACGTGGCACGGGCTTCCAGCCCGTGTGATTCGGAATCAGGGGCTGCTGCCAGCCCATGCCACCACGACAAACCCACGGGCTGGAAGCCCATGCCACGTCAACCTGCGGGCGGGACGCCCGTGCCACTCCAATCCACGCCCCTCGGCATCACCGATTTTTTCCGCCTCGACGTCGCCGCCGCGCACGCCGTTGCGGACGGGCTGGCCGCAACGCTCGCGGGCAACGACGCCCTGCGCGAGATCGTCACCGGTATCGAACAACGCCTCCGTTTCCTCCTCGAAACCGGTCTCGGCTACCTGACGCTCGATCGCGACTACGACACACTCTCCGGCGGCGAGGCCCAGCGCGTGCGCCTCGCCACCCAACTCGGCATGGGCCTGATGGGCGTCATCTACGTCCTCGACGAGCCGAGCATCGGGCTGCATCCGCACGACAACCGGAAGCTCCTCGACACGCTTTGCGAGTTGCGCGACCACGGCAACACCGTCCTTGTCGTCGAGCACGACGAGGAGACCATGCGCATGGCCGACGAGATTGTCGAACTCGGTCCCGAAGCCGGCACCGGAGGCGGACGTATCCTGTTTCAGGGTACGCCCGCGGCGCTCATGGCCGCGCCGTCGCGCCAGACGCGCACCGGCCCCTACCTCGCCCGCAAGCTGGCCGTCACCAGGGACGCCGTTACCAAGGACGCCGGCGGAGCGTTCATCACCGTCCGCGAAGCCCGCGCCAACAACCTGCGCGGCATCGACGCGCGTTTCCCGGTCGGCCTGCTGACGTGCGTCACCGGGGTTTCCGGCTCGGGCAAGAGCACGCTCGTCAACGACATCCTCGCCACCGCCGCCGCCCGCAAGCTCAACGGAGCAAAAACCCTCCCCGCCGCCCACCGCGCCATCGAGCACCTCGATTTTTTCGAGAAACTCGTGCAGGTTGACCAGTCGCCGATCGGTCGCTCGCCGCGTTCCAATCCGGCGACGTACACCGGGCTCATGGACCTGCTGCGCGACCTCTTCGCGCAGGTGCCGCTTGCCAAGGTGCGCGGCTACAAGGCCAGCCGTTTTTCGTTCAACGTCCGCGGCGGGCGCTGCGAACGTTGCCAGGGCGACGGCGTGATCAAACTCGACATGCAGTTCATGGCCGATGCGTACGCGCCATGCCCGGGTTGCGGCGGACGGCGTTTCAATCGCGAGACGCTCGAAGTGCTTTTTCACGGCAAGTCCATCGCCGACGTCCTCGACATGACGGTGCGCGATGCCATCGGCCTTTTCCGCAACATCCCGCGCGTGATGGACAAGCTGGCCACGCTCGACGCCGTTGGCCTCGGCTACCTCACGCTCGGGCAATCGGCCACGACGCTCTCCGGCGGCGAGGCGCAGCGGATAAAACTCTCGCTCGAACTCAGCAAGCGACAACAAGGCAACACGCTCTACATTCTCGACGAACCCACGACCGGCCTGCACTGGGTGGACATCCAGCATCTCATGGACCTGCTTTTCAGGCTGCGTGACGCCGGCAACACGCTGATCGTGATCGAGCACAATCTCGACGTGATCAACATCGCCGACTGGCTGATCGATCTCGGCCCCGGCGGCGGCAGCGCGGGCGGCGAGATCATCTATGCCGGTCCTCGGGCCGGGATCAAGAGCGAGCAGCGCAGCCTCACCGGCCAGGCGCTGAAACGCTGGCGCGAGGCGGAGCGCTGAACGGGCGACCCGGCAACGCTGTCGTGAGTTTTTAACTACGACGCGGATTCCCGCCATGCAGCGCCACCGGTCTGTATGCTCGGGTTTCGCAAACGAAGTCCCTGCATGTCCGCTCTGTTTTCACTGCGGCATCAGGCCGGATGAGAGCCTGGTGGTGTTTTCGATTTTCACACCGGGAGCGGCGGCGGGGGGGGGCCTGACCTCGCTCGCCTTGCCCTTCGGCATTTTCCCATTCCGGCCTGACCCCTTCGGCATTTTCGCCTTTCACGCAACTTGGCACGCCATGCTTATGGGTTGGCTTGTTGGTTGAAGATCCACGGTTTGGCCAGTGCTTATGGTTGGCTTGTAGGTGGTCTCGTTGGAGTAGGCACCACCGTAATGCGGAGGTGGTTTATCAGGTCGTTCGACGTAACCATTTTTTCTTCGGTTAGATCGTTGCCCGCCCAACCCGGCGTCATGAAGTGCGTGTGGCCTCCGTTTTTCTTCAGCAGTTCTAGCCGCTTGATAAGCGACTGAAGCGCTTCGTCGTCGAGATACACTTCGACCTCGGCGTCACGTTTCGGGTCACCCTTGATTTCAACCGTGAAGATCATGTCAGTCTCCTCCTTCCGACCCAAAGGGCAGTTTCTTTTTATCAAGTCCATCGAAATTACGCGGGCGGTTGACGTCGATGTGCGACGGCTCTCCGAAGCTGTTGGCTTCATTGATGTGGTATGAGCGGCCATTCTTCGGATTCACAGCCTCCCTTGCCGTTGAGTGGATCAGCGCCACTCGGTGGGCAGGCGGATGGGGTCAGGCCGGAATGGCGCTTAGATAAGGTGGTTTTCCGTCGTTCTGAGGGATACTTTCAAGGTTCTTCACAGAATTTGGTGGTAATTGAATACAGAGAGAAGAAGACATGATGTGCCTCGAAGGATTACCACGAGGTTTCCGCTCCCCAGCTAATTACCGATCTCGAATCCTCTTCTTTTGTTGCAAACTTGATTTGTTCCCTGTTGTCAGTCGCCACTAAGTTCTGTGAAGAACCGCCAGATGGGCCCGTTCCTGAGCGGGAGGTCAGGTTTTTTTGGCAAACAACGCGAAGCGTTTGGGAGATTTGCCCCAGTGGGCGCGAAAGGCGCGGCTGAAAGCGAAGGGGGATTCCCAACCGCAAGCGGCGGCGGTTTCCGCGACAGTCAGCCCGTTCTGCACCAGCAACTCGGCCGCCTTTTGCAAACGCATCTCCCGATGGAACTGGCGGGGACTCTTTCCGGCAATGGTCCGGAAACGGGCGCGAAAATGGCCGGGCGAAATGCCGAGTTGTCGCGCAATCCCGGATACGACCGGGGGACGCCCCATGTTTCCGGTGACGATGTCGTGCATTTTCAACAACAATCCCTCGCTGGCATTCGCGCGCTTCCGGCTTTCCGCCCGCGCCGGTTTGGCGGAAGCAAGCTCCATCACCAGCAACGCCAGCCTGTGTGCCAAACGGTCCCCGCTGTTGTGCGCCGGACTCCGGTAATCTTCCAGTAATCGCGGCAAATCCGGATAAAAATCCCCCGCCTTCGGGATAAAGATCGTGCCGTTCACGCCATGTCCCGGCCATTCGAAGGTGACAAACAGCCATTCCGTGCGTTCGCCGGAAGATGACATGAAGTGGTGAAACTGATACGGAAAAATCAGGGCGCACCGTCCGGGTTCCAGAACATAGGTCCGCCCGTCCACCACCATCCGGCCTCGGCCCGACAACGGGATCACCAGCACGTGGCGGTGGTGAAAATGGCGCGGCGTGTCGGGATCGGACAACGATTTCGCGCCGCCCCGGAAAAAAAGCAGAATGTTGTCCGGCAACCCGCGCGCATTGTGCTGCCTGCCTTGATAATAGTCGCCGGGGTCGGGCAGGCTGCGCGCCATTTTTGCAAGCATCGATTGTGCGGTTGTGTCCATCGATCCGGGCATGTTTTTGATCGATAGGGTCATTGTTTGCCAGTAACGGCAAATATAATATGCGTGGAAACATGAAGCCGTCCCTGAAACAGGCTCCGGTTTCATCGCAATCCCGGCTTTTGAAAACCAGACTACAGAATGCGCTCCCGACCACTTCAAATCGGCATCATCGGCTCCGGCGGACGCGGCGGGTATCTCGCCGGCGTCATTCACCGGATGCGCTCCCGGAGCCGGGCGCGCATCGTTGCCTGTTGCGACATCAATCCGGCCACGCTTGAAAAAAACCGCGCCGATTTTGGCCGGGACATTTTCGTCACCGCCGACTATCGCAAGCTCCTGCAACGCGACCTCGACGCGGTGCTCATCGGCACGCCCGATTTCCTGCACGAGGAGCAGGCCGCGGCGGCGCTCGGTCGCGGACTCGCCGTTTATCTCGAAAAGCCCATGGCGATCACGATCGCCGGTTGCGACCGCATCCTGGCGGCGGCGGCAAAATCCGGCGCCCGTCTTTACGTCGGTCACAACATGCGCCACATGCCCTTCGTCCGAAAGATGAAGGAGCTGATCGACGGCGGAGCCATCGGCGAGGTGAAGGCGTGCTGGGTGCGCCACTTCGTGGGCCACGGCGGTGATTTCTATTTTCACGACTGGCATGCCGAACGCCGGTATTCGACCGGGCTTCTCCTGCAAAAGGCCGCGCATGACATTGACGTGATCCACTGGCTTTGCGGCGGATACACGCGCCGGGTGAGCGGGATGGGGGCGCTCACACTATACGGTGGCATCCGGGATCGTCTGCCTGCCACGCGTGTCCCGCGCGTCGGCATCCCGGCCAGGCGCGTCTGGCCGCCGATGCGCGCCTGCGGTCTCAACCATCGGATCGATGTCGAGGATCTGGCGTCGATGCAAATGCTCCTCGATAACGGGATTCAGGCTGTGTATATGCAATGTCACTACACGCCCGACTATTGGCGAAACTACACGTTTATCGGAACGGAAGGGAGGCTGGAAAACTTCGGTGATGGCGGGGCGGATACGGTGATCCGCGTATGGAATACGCGCCGGACCGACTACGATGCGTCGGGGAGCCGGGTTTATCGCGTGAAGCCGTCGGGCGCGGGCGGGCATGGTGGCTCCGATTCGCGAATTTCGGCCGAGTTCTTGCGTTTTGCCCGCGAGGGCGGTCCGACAAAAACTTCTCCGCTTGCCGCCCGCGAGAGTGTGGCCGCCGGTTGTCGCGCCACGGAATCGCTCCGCGCCGGAGGAGGTGCCCTGTCCGTGCCGCGCATTTCCGTCCGGCTGGAGCGGTACTTTGCCGGAAGCGAATGCCCGGGCGCGGCGAGAGCATAGGCAGCAACGCACACACGAGGCACCGGGACGTGAGCGCATCTCAAAAAGTGGACATGCAGCAAGCAAAGCTGTGGCGCGGTTTTTTTCTGACAAACGTCTGTGCCACTCGCCGAGTGGCAACGCTCACGGGCAAGGATGCCCGTGCCACCTCGGACGGAGAGGCAACGCTTGCGGGCGAGACGCCCGCGCCACTGTCACCTCCGATCCGGCGGCTTCGCCGTCCACGGGCTGGAAGCCCGTGCCACGCGGTGAGGCAGCGTTCACGGGCAAGGATGCCCGTGCCACGCCGGAGCGGGCGAGACGCCCGCTCCACCTCCGGAATATGTCCGGTTTTTGAAATGCGCCCCGACGCACAGGGACGTTTCTCCTCCTCTTTTGATGCGTGTCGTCATCGCTTCGGTCTCTCCACAAAAAACATGAAATATCCGGGCTAGTCGGCAACGGGCGTGATTGTGCAGCGCAGCGAGGCGCGGGTGACCGGCTGCGCGAAATCGATGCCCACACGCGTCGGGACGGGCGGACGGTTGGTCTCGACCGGCTGCGTGGTGACGGTGAACGGTCCGCCGCTGCTTTCGATTTTTACCCGCACACGCGCCGGGCCGTCGGTGAAAAGAAGCGTGTCGGGCGACTCCGGTTTCATCGATCCCATGGTGATCAGGGCGGCACCGAAGGTTTGCGGCGACGAAAACTCCACGGTGTCCTCCACGACAAGCTGGCCGCGTCCGGCGCGCTTATAGGTGAAAGCGCGTTCGAGCTTCCGGAGGCCGGGGACGTCGCAGGCGTCGCGCAGGTCCAGGACATAAATGTCGGTCTCGGGCGAGAAGTCCGTTCGCACGATGCGAGAGGAGGCGCCCTTGCCGCCGGGTTGCCAGCGTCCGCCGACGAGAGGCACGGCGTGGCCGAAGCCGCCGATGCGCGGGATGGTGAAGCGGGCGCTGGTAAA
>JAISAX010000779.1 GCA_031266495.1 Opitutaceae bacterium | reverse complement strand
CCGCCCCCCCCCCCCCCCCCCCCCCCCCGGCGCGCACATCTGCCTTTATTTCTTTGGCGAAAGAGCATTCGTAAATACATAAAATCAACATTAGTGTTGATTTTGCGTATTTATGAATTGTCATGTTTTTCCATGTGGTCACCGCAACAGGCGATTGAAATCTTCCACCTGATCTTTGTCGCCCATTTGGGGCGCCGGGTCGATAAATCACTTTTCGTCCTCAAGGGCGGATGCAATTTGCGATTTTTTCTGCGCAGCATCCGATATTCGGAGGATATCGACTTTGATATCAGGACGATGGCTCCGGCCACATTGCGTAACAACGTCGAGGCGATTTTAGTTTCACCTGCGTTCAGGCAATCCCTCAAGGTGAAGCAAATCGAGGTGGAGCATGTCACCACCGCCAAACAGACGGACACGACCCAACGCTGGAAGATCGGGCTGCGCTTGCAAGGAGTTGGGGCGCTTCCCACTAAAATCGAGTTTTCACGGCGCAACCTCGACACGGATCATTTGCTGGAACCCGTGGATGCCGACCTGACGCGCGCTTATTCCCTGTATCCGGTTTTGTCCCGGCACTATTCGGTGGAAGCGGCATTTCGCCAAAAAATCGTTGCGCTGAGCAGGCGAACCGAAACCCAGGCTCGCGATATCTTTGACCTGAAATTGCTCATTGATGCCGGTGCCGGACGGCACAAGCTCCCGAAAGCGGTGAGCGACGAGATTCCGGATGCGATCAACAACGCCATGACCATCGGGTTCGACGAGTTTTCCGGGCAGGTCAGGGCGTATCTGATGCCCGAATATCAAGATTACTACGCCGGGCGCGAGACGTGGAATGCGTTGCAAGACGCGGTGATCGAATTTCTGGAGACACGGACGCGATGAACCGGATGACCGCATTGAAAAAAATCCGGGGACTGGCGGTGCCGGTCTTCGAGACACGGGACGTGTCCGCCTTGCTGGACGTGAGTCCCGCCAATGCGTCCGTGATTCTCTCCCGCCTGGCCAGGGACGGTTTTGTGCGGCGGCTGGCCCGCGGGCACTGGGCACAGGCCGGTTCAGGAGACAACGAGATCGCGGCGGAGCAACTGGCCGCGCCTTTCCCGGCCTATGTTTCATTGCAGTCGGCGCTCTTCCGGCATGGCCTGATCGAGCAGATCCCGTCGGTGCTGTATGTCGTCACGCTCGGGCGTGCCCGACGGGTGGATACGCCGCAGGGCGCGATCTCCTTCCATCGTTTGCCGGTGGAATTGTTCGGCGGTTTCGAAACGACCGATGACGGAGCGAAAATGGCGACCGCGGAAAAAGCCCTGTTCGACCTGTTTTATCTCGCCCCCACCCGTTCGCGCCTGTTCGCAGCTCTGCCGGAGATCGGGTTTCCCCGAAAATTCCGCTGGAAGGAACTTTCCGCATGGACGGCCCGAATCGCGGGAAAAAGCCGGCGTGCCTTTGTGGAGCAAAAGCTGGCGGACTGCCGCACGAGGCAAACCACCTGAAAATTGAGTCAGGAAAGCACAAACACACCTCCATCGGCTCCGGATTGGAAACCACAGAGGTAACATGGCTCGCACGATCGGAAACAGGCAGGATCACTGAAAAACCCCAGGCGAACAGGAATGGCGGATCATGACCGGATGAATGGCTTGTTACGGGTAACAGTCCGTCCGGATTGCATGTTCCATCAACAGGGACGAATTCTGCGAGCCGCTTGTTATCTGTCTCCTGACAACTCTGAATTCCTCAACTTCGAGTAAAACCAGTAATCAATCCATACACGACCGCCATGAAATCCCGTTTCTTCAACATCCTTCCCGTTCGTTCGCGCACGGTTGCCGTGCTGACCGCTACTCTTGGCCTGTTTGCCTTCCCGGCTCTGGCTGAAGCCGCCACGCTCACCCTCGATTTTGACGAGGGCAACGGAACGACATCCGTTGACCAATATGCCGGCAAGGCTGGCGACGGCTGGAAAAGCGCATGGACCACCAAGGTCGCACCCGCAGCGTCTCAGGATTCAATCACTATCTCGTCCAGTGGTGTTTCCGGCGCATCCCCGCTCTACACAGGAGGCGGGAACTACCTGAAATTTGTCATGGATACGACGGCACTCGAGACCGGTTCAGCCACCCGCTCCGCTGCCGCCATGCGCCGGCTGGATTCAGGCGTTATCTCACTCGCCCGCCCCATCACCTACAGCTTCTCCTTCCGGCTCGAAAACGACCCGAGCACGATCGCGAGCAGCGACTATCGCGGGCCGCAGTATTTTATTTTTGTCGATACCTCCGCCACAGGAACACCCACCACCGGCAGCACCAACACATGGCTCATACAGACCACCTCATCGACAAATAACGCCACGTCTTACTGGCAACTGGGAAATGGAGACGGCCTTGGCGGTACCAGCTTTATCAATACCACCATGAAAGCCGAGGAGGGCGTCACCTACTTCTTCACGGTTGTATCCGATCCCGCAACACGCACATGGTCGGTCACCATTTCCAATGGCGCCACGACCTATGATTCCGTCGCTGAAGGCAAGTCGCTCGCTTACCGGAGCACAAAAGCCAACGACGCGGGTTCATGGTTGCAGTTCGCCATCAAGGATCCCACTGCCGCCGGCACCGAATCATTCGCGTACTCGCTCGACAACATTACCGTCTCGCAGGCCGATCTGCCAGCGGTTCCCGAACCCGTAACCGCCACACTGTTCCTTGGCGCGGGCGCGCTCCTTGCTGCCGCCGCGGCCCTGCGGCATCGCGCCAGCCGCTGAAACACGCCGGGCGCCACCACACAATTCCCGGCATCCCCCGCATTTTCCCGGCATTCCTCCCCCCCCCCCCCTCCCCCCCCCACTCTCACACCGGCGTCATGTTCCCCTACTCCCCGATCCTCCGGCATCCTGCGGCAATCATTGCCCTTCTTTGCGCATCCGGAGCGACGCCAATGCGCGCCGGCATCGATGTAACGATATCTCAACTACACGGCATCCCTGTAATCCCGCCGGACGGCGCCGCCAGCTTTGGCCTCACGCTGACCAACAGCGGAAATACGCCGGAAACCGGACACTTCACCGCTACATTTACGCCGCCCTCCGGTCCGCCCGAACAAACGCCGGACACCCGGCTCTCCCGCCTTGCCCCCGGCGCCTCGACGCGACTTCCGTTTTCCCTCGCCGGCAAGGAACTTGGCGTCTGGACCGTCACATGGAAATTCACGCCGCACGGGGGGGGGGGGGGGGGGGGGCGGGGGGGGGGGGGGGGGGGGGGCGGGGGGGGGGGGGGGGGGGGGGGGGGGGGGGGGGGG
>JAISAX010000775.1 GCA_031266495.1 Opitutaceae bacterium | reverse complement strand
CCGCCCCCCCCCCCCCCCCGCCCCCCCCCCCCCCCGCCCCCCCCCCCGCGGGGGGGGGCGCCGCGCCCCCCCCCCCCAGCGGTGCGGTCAGGATTTGAGGAGGGCGACGAGGGTGTTGGGTGTGAGGGCGCAGGCGTTGGCTTCGTCGGTGTCGATGTGGACCTCCAGTTTGAAGTCTTCGTGGACCCGCGCAAGGATGCGGTCGAAGGTCAGCGCGCATTCGCCGCCGATGCGCAGCTTCATGAAGTCACCGGGTTTCACCTTGTAGAAGGCGGCGTCGTCGGGGTGCATGTGGACGTGCGGGGCGGCGCGGATGACGCCCTCGGGCAGTTCGAGAAAGCCGGCGGGACCCATCAGCATGCAACCGGGCGTGCCCTTGATGTTGCCGGAGGCGCGGACGGGAATGTCAAAGCCGAGGGCGATGGAATCCGTGAGGGCGAGTTCGACCTGGTTGAGGTCGCGGCAGGGACCGAGGATGCGGAGATTGGAGATGACGCGGCTGCGCGGGCCGATGAGGGTGACGGATTCTTTCGCGGCGTATTGGTCTTCCTGGTACAGCCACTTCATCGGGGTGAGCGTGCGGCCCTTGCCGAAAAGCGTCTCGACGGCCTGCGGGGTGAGGTGGCAGTGGCGGGCGCTGACGTTGACAAGAAGCGGATTGGGGGCGCGGACGCTGAACGGGGCGTCGCGACCGGCGCGGGCATAAAGGGCACGGCGGACGAGGTGTTCGATTTCAGCGCGATGCGGTGCGGGCGGTGGCAACATGGGGGAAGGAGTGCGAGAGCGGTATGTGTGCGGGCGATACGTGGGCGAGCGGTATGTGTGCGAGTGGTGAGAGAAAAAGAGCGAGGTTGGGCACAAAGGCAAGCCCGGTTTGGTAGATTTTGAGAGATTTTGCGAGTTTTGCTCCAGATTATGGCAGAATATTGCAGGACGGGCAGTTGGGCCGGGGGGGGGGGGGGACGGTCGTTCGCAGTTGGCCGCTTGTGTGGCGGAGGAGGCTGGCTAGTGTGCCAGCATGATGAAAACGACAGTCTTTTTCCGTTGCCTGCTTTGCTGGGTGTTGGCGGGTGCCTTGGGTATGGCGGAGCTTGCAGCCGAATCTTCCGGGCCGCAGCCGGAGCCGGAGCAGGGCCGGGACCGGGATCGCGCTCCGGCTCCGGCGGGCGAAGAGGCGTGCGGCAGGCCGGGGGATGCGACGTTCTCCGGAAAGGCCGGGAAAGCAGCGGAAGAGGCGTGGAATGCGGCGAAGAAAAAATCACGGGAATTTTACGAGGATGCAAAGGTGGCTGCGCGCGGCGGCGTCGCCTGGCTCGACGAAACGACGTTCGACGCGCGGACCGCCGCGGCGGCGAAGCTCGACCGGCTGGCGGACAAGGCGGGAGAGAAAATCGCGGACTGGAAGGCCGGGGCGAAGGAGCTCACCCCGGAGATGAAGGCGAAGCTGGACAAGGCGCTGGCGGATTTTCGCGAGTCGGTCCGGGAGCTTGGCAAGGCCGGAGCGTCCGGGTGGAGTGCGGCGAAGACGAAAGTGACCGAGTCGTGGGAAAAGCTGCGGAAGGCGTTTGGCGAGGCGGAAGGCGGAAGCGGCGGGGAGTCGGGAAAACAGGGCAAGCCGGAGAAGGAGAGTGATGCCAACGCGGGAAATGTCGGAGCGGAACCGGGCAAGGGTGGCGGCAAGGCGCCGTCCCGCCCGGCCGGGGACGAAAAACCTCCGGTGGAATGGATATGAGACTGGTATGAGTGGGATGAGGCCGGCGGCTCCCGTCGCCGCTCCGCCGCCCCGCCGCGTCGCCGCGTCGCCGCCGCCCGGCGGGCCGTCAGATTTTTATTGCGAAGAGTTCCTCGTGCATGACGCCGTCGGCGACCTTGTTGACGGTGCCGGTCATGCGGATGGCGAAGTCGTCGGCGATCTCGATGCCGATCTGTCCGCCGGGCATGTGCACGGTGACGTTGCCGTCCACGAGGCCGAGCTTGTGCGCCACGGCCGCCGCGGCGCTGGAGCTGCTGCCGGAGGCGAGCGTGTAGCCGGCGCCGCGTTCCCAGATCTCGATGCGGATGTTGGCGCGGTCGAGGATTTTGAGAAATTGCACGTTGGTCTTGCGCGGGAAGCTGGCGTGCGTCTCCAGGTGGGGACCGTATTTGTGGGCGAGTCCGGCGGAGACTTCGGGGAGCGGGAGCACGCAGTGCGGGTTGCCGATGGTGGCGGCGCAAAAGGTGAACTCGCGGTCGAGGACCGTGATTTTTTCGTTGATCACCTCGCGGACGGGACCGGCGACGGGAATGCGGGCGCTGTCGAAGCTCACGCGGCCCATGTCCACGGTGACGAGACGGCCGGCGTCCCTGATTTCGGCGCGGACATGGCCGCCGGGCGTCTCGATAGTGAGGACGGGATTGGCCCCGGCATCGGCAGGCTTCTTGACGAACCCGGCGTCCCACAGATAACGCGAAAAAATGCGCAGGCCGTTGCCGGATTTTTCGGCCTCGGAACCGTCGGGATTGAAGATGCGCAGTCCGGATTCGCTCTGCGAGGAGGGCAGGGGTCCCCAGAGAATGCCGTCGGAGCCGACGCCGAAATTGCGGTGGCAGACGACGCGGATCTGCTCCACCGACGGGACGGGTTGCCAGGCAGGGAAGTCCGCGGGGTCGAGGACGATGTAGTCGTTGCCGAGGGCGTGGTATTTGTGGAAGCGCATCATGGGTTCGGTCCGGGTTTGTGTGCGTTGGCGGGAGGCAGCGGGAAGCGGCGGGAGGAGGCGGGAGGAGACGGGAGGAGGCGGGAGGGTTACGCAAGCACACAAACCCGGTGGGGCGAAGCCGCAACCAGAGTTTCGCCGAAGACAGAAGACCGGAAGGGAATGTCTGCGCCATAGGGAAGTCATACGCAAAAAGACAACTCCTGCGGCCTGCCTTATTTCCCGAAGGCGTCACCCATTGCCGCCTCCAGCAACGGCAGCAAAACGAGCCGCGACCCACGCGTTGTCAGATGGTCGTCGTCAAAATAAAGCGACACGCCATCCTGATCCGCACGGTAGTGGCCATCGGGTTCCAGCAACGCCGGCGCGGGATCGATAAACCTTGCCGGGATTTTTCCCAACGAAGCCTGTTCCGCCAGACGATAGAGCACCGGGTTTTTCCTCCGGTGCTGCTCTTCTGTCCGTCGCCATTCGCCACGATTTCCCCATACCCACGATGAAGATGTGGCCAGCGCTTCCGTAATCAGTATCTTGGGAACGACTACATCAACATCCGGCGTGTCCTGCAAAACCCATACACGACAACCCGCCTCCGCCGTCAAATGCCGGATGGTTTCCCGAAGCGCCGTTTCAAGAAGCCGCGGATTGTTCCGCTCATACCCGCCCCAGCGGGCTGCCAGAAGCACGTCCCTGACTCCAGTCTTGCGGATATGTTGAAAAACCGCGTCTGCCCAAACCGTGGCATCTTTTCCCAAGTGACTCCTTTTCTCAAGAACGGTATCCAGCACTGGCGGTGTGCTGTGACAGGCAACGATTTCCCCTGCGACGCCCTGGCTGCGGCAAAACACATCCAGCGCGGCAGCCACATGCATTGCGTGGCTATCACCCCAAAGCAACACGCGCACCGGAGCGTCCGGATCAACATTGCCCAACCGCGGTAGTCTCCCTGCCACTACATCGGCGATTTCCACATTGTCACGAAATCCGGTATCATCCAGAGCCGCCGCATTCAGGCGCGCCACCTCCGTCGCCATGCGGGACGGGAACCCGCGAGACAACGCGATGCTCCCGCCTGCCGCCATCACCAGCGCCGTTACTGCCGCAGCCAGTCCGAAAACCGTCCGGCGGCTTTTCGCGATGCGTTTTTTCCGGAAAGGCACCTCGATCCAGCGCCACGACACAACCGCCAGCGCCGCGGCCAAGGCCAGTGGTAACAATCTCGTGGATACAGACAGGCCCGGCAAATTATTCGAAGGATACCCGTAATGCGCGAACGCGAGCACCGGCCAGTGCCACAAGTAGAGCGAGTATGAAATCAACCCGACAAACACCACAGGACGCCACGCAAGCACACGCCCGAATAGCGTCAACCCCGCGCCCTCCTCCCCCCCCTCTGCTATCGCGTCATTCCGGACGTTGACTCGCGTATTGGCCCAGATAATGGCCGCCGCGCCCAGGCACGGAGGCAATGCGGCCAGTCCGGGAAAAAGCGTCCGGTCGGAATACAGCCAGACAGGCGCCAGGATTCCCGCCAACCCCGCCCATGTCGCCGCTTCCCGGAGCCAGCGCCAGCGCCGATGCGACACAAACCACGCCGCCGGAAACATCGCAAGCAACGCCCCGCACAACAATTCCCACGCGCGCGTCGGCAACAGGAAAAAAACCGATCTGGTTTTCCACGGTAGAAAAATCGCCGCCAGCGCCAGGCTCCCCCAGAACCCGATCCACAACCACCGCCTCAACATCGCGGGCCGTTCCCGAAACCAGCTCCGGAAAAACAGCAGCGCCAGCGGGAAAAACAGATAAAACTGTTCCTCCACCGCCAGCGACCATGTGTGCATCAGCGGATGAAATCCGGTATCGGCGAAATACCCGCCCTCTTGCCGCCAGAAGAACAGGTTTGCGCTCATGACCGACTGGGCCAGCGCCGACCAGCCCAGTTTGGCGTAATCCGCCGCCAACGGCAGAAACGCTCCCGCCAGCAAGGTTGCCAGCACCATGACGGCGCTCGCCGGGAAAATGCGCCGCACCCGCCGTTCCCAGAAACCCGCCAGCGACAAACTCCCTTCCCGCAATTCGCGCCAGAGCAGGGCCGTGATCAGGTATCCGGAGATCACGAAAAAAACATCCACGCCCACGTATCCGCCCGGACACGACAGCCTCGCGTGATAAAACACCACCGCCAGCACGGCGACAGCGCGCAACCCGTCGATATCGGGTCGGTAAACAAGAGGCAGCGGCCCGGCAAATGCGCTGGCTGCCGCGATTGCCTTTGCCGTCGTTGTCGCCGCAGTTGCCTCTGCGACTGCCGCGGATCGGCGGTGGATGCCCGCTGCGGTCGCGGCAGTATCTGCGGTTTCGGCTGCTGCGACTGTGGCGGCTGCGGCGGCGGTGATTGCTGCGGTCGCGGTGGTCGCGGTGGTCGCGGCATGTGTTGATGCGGAAGACTTCGGCGATGGCGCCGTTCGAGGGAAGGGAGACATGGCTGTGCGTTGGCGAACGCGCAGCTTCAGTCCTGCTTCGGCAGTTCTGTCTCCAAGGTAATCTCACGGTGCCCGAGAAAAAAAAAAGAGGGACGCGCCTACACGCGTCCCTGATCAGGCACCGGAAAGAGCCTTGGAGAAGAACGCTATCGGCACGCCCCAATCGGGGCGTGCTTCCAGCGCAGCCTTCCCCTTTGAAATTTCCGGTTTCGATCAGGATCAGCGGCCGAAGCGACGCAAAATCGCTTTGGTGAATGTTATTGGTGATGTTGGTTAGTGGTTCGTCTGTCCGTAAATACGAATACGAGTATGCGGCCAGGCAAAAGCGTCACCAAAACCATCCACTCTGCCCGGCGAGTCAATCCCGGACACCCTCCCGGTTATTTTTCGGTCCCCCCTCCCCCCCCCCCTTCCCCTCCCCTCCGGCTGTAACTGAAGTTACACACTGACGTTACGCACTGCGCAGGTAGGGGCGTCGCTTGCGACGCCCGCGCCAGCCGGACAATGCCGGACGAAGTAGCGATACCCCAAGGTATTCGCGGGCTTCGCAAGCGAAGCCCCTACGGCCGCTCCGCGTAACTTCAGTTACACACTGATGTTACGCAAGCAGTCGGTCCGGGGAGAGCACGCGTCTCGCGTGCTGGCTTGGGCGTCTCGCCCAAGCCTTTGCTGCCGATCCGAACCGTG
>JAISAX010000725.1 GCA_031266495.1 Opitutaceae bacterium | reverse complement strand
GGTGTGGTGGAAATGGCGCGAGTGACCGGGAGGAGGGAGGAAGGGGGGGGGGGAGGGGCCGGTCAGCTTTGCCCGGTGCCACGCCACCGGCGTAGCCCCGCGAGGGCCAGAGCGGTCAGGGCCGCGACAGGCACCCAGGCGGACGGCTCGGGAACGTTGGGCGCGGCAGCAAAGGTGGACGTGATGGAAACATCATCAATACCGAGCACTTGATCCACCCCCGTGTTGTTTACATCGACCCAGCGAAACCAGATGGTGGCTCCCGAGGCAAGGGTCAGGCCGGTGATGGAAGACGAAAGGGTCGTGGACATCTCCGGCGGCAAGGCACCGTTTGTTACCAGGGAGGTGGTGTTTCCCGAACCATTGACGGCACTGTACAATGGGCTGTTGAACGTCAGCGCGTCCACCGTTGTCCAGGTACCGGTGGTGAGTGATGTCGCATCAAGGGAATACTGGAAGGTCAGGGCATCCGCTCCGCCGTTAGTCCACACCCATTGCTGGCCCAGATAGCTCACGGCCAGTTCAGTGATGGTTTTCCCGGTGTTGTTGGCGATCCGTACGCCGAAGGCGGTGAAGCCGGTGTTCGTGCTTGAGCGGGCACTGACGAACGCGAAACCGGGGCCCTTGGCGCGGGCGGCATAAATGACGTCAGTCGGGGTTACTCCCATGGTGGTTGATCGATACTGGGCAGGAGTGCCGCCGTTAACGACAGCGTACCATCCGGCAATGCTGCTGTTGTCGGTCCACGTATGATAACCTGGACTAGTGATATCCGTATCGAGCATGTTCACGCCTTTTTCTCCGGGCGTGAAGGGCTGCGAATAATTGCCGTCGCCGGTGAGCGTGACCTGCGCATGGGCGGTGGAAGCGATGATAACGGTAACGGCGACAGCGAGCGCGAACGCAAGGAACGCGGCGAGTTTTTGGGCATTGTGGTGTAGTTTGTTTTTCATAACAGCGGGTTTTGTATTCGGAATGTCTGGTGGTGGAGGAGATGCGGATTGAAGGCGGCGGGTGGGCGGGAGGTGGAGGGGGGGGGGAGGGAGAGATGGGCTATTCCTTGTTCAGCCAGAGGAGGGCGATGTTGCCGTCAGCGTCCTTTTTGAGGGCGTCGGCGGGGAGGCGGGCGGTGTGGCCATCGAAATAGACGAGGTTGGCCTTGTCCGCATGGCGGTAGGCCACGATGTGCGTTTTGGCGTCGGAGCTGGTGGAGGTTTCGAGATCTTTTTTGTAGCCGGTGGCCCCATCCGCATAGAGTTGCCAGTCGAGACCATCGGCGAAGGCCATGGTTTTTGAGGGACGCAGGATTTCCTCCACCCTGATCTGGCGCACGTATCCTTTCACCCATTCGCCACCGCGTCCGTGGGCGTTGGCCCCATACATCAAGCTTGTGGTGTTGCCGAGCGAACCGGCGGTGGGACAATGGAGACTACTCTCGTTCTTCAGAATCCGTTTACCTCCGAGGTAGGCGAGAAAATCGGAATTCAGATACCAGTATGTTTTTATGGAAGCGTCATCCTTGTCCACGAGCAGGAGCGGAGCATAACAGCCCTTGTGGTCGTTGGCCCAGGTGATGTTGGCGATCTGGACCTGGCGGAGGTTGCTGGCGCACTGGACGGCGCGGGCCGATTCGCGGACCTTGCCGACAGCGGGAATGATGATCGCCGCCAGGATGCCGATGATGGCAATGACGGTCAGCAGTTCGATCAGCGTGAAGCCGCGCCAGGTGCGGGAAATTTCTGCCGGACCTTCACGTGAAGGTCCGGCAGGAGACGGAGCAATGCTCCGTCTCCTGCCGGGAAAGGCGCATTGAGGCATCCGGTTTGTGTTCAGCGCAAAGAAGAGGTGAGTCATGGGAGAGGGGGGGGGGAGGAAGAATGGGAAAAGTAGTGAGGCATTTCTGAATGAAGACTGACCTTGTAATGGCGCAATGGAACCAAACAAGTGCGGCGTGATTTATACGGATAAAACGGAGGCGTGTTTTGGCAGAAGGGGGAGGAAAGGGAGCGCCGTCCGTCTGCCTTACCGTTGGCTACTGCGGAAATTCACCGATGTGTTGCAGCAGGCTTCGTTCGGCAACTCGTTCGGGGAAATTGAGACGCGGGAGTTTTAGCGTCACTTCGGCAATTTCTGTTCGTGCAATCAGGACGTGGCCTGCGACCGCAAAATGATCCGTCCAACGATCGGTCCGGGGATTGAACATCCGTGTGTCACCGCATCCTGGCCCGGGCCTTGGCAAGGAGCAGCAGGTGCTCCAGTTTCAGATAGTCTTCCAGTTCGAGTTTTTCCTCGGGCAGTAATCCGTCGCTTTTTTCCTTTTCAATCAATGCCCACACACGCTCGCGCGCGCCTTCCGAGGCTTTGAAGCCGGCCAGCTTCGGGGCCGGGATGTTGCCGACCAGGAAATCGACAAGTTCGTCGCTGGCAGTGGTGGTGGTGGTATTCATGAAGATGCCTCCGGTGCGTTTTCGATGGGCACAACCATGCGGTGCGATTCCCTGCGGTCAAGCACCGGCACTGGATCGTTTATACGGATAAAATCGGCTCGCGCTTTTTCGCCTCCCTTGCCTGTATCGGACAAAATCCACCCGACATGGCGCAATCTTCCAACCCTGTCTCCGCTCCGGCAACCCGCTCCGTGAGCACATCCCGCCCTACTCAGAAAGACATCGCCCGGGCTCTCGGGCTTACGCAGGCAACCGTCTCCATGGCCCTGCGCGGCGATCCTCTGGTCTCGCCGGCGACGCGGGAACGCGTATCGGCCATCGCGCGACAACTCGGCTATGTGCCCGATCCCTACCTCACTGGCCTGGCGGCTTACCGGCACCGGAAACGGCCCGTCGAAATCCAGGCGGGGCTGGCCTGGCTGTCCAACGACTCCAGGGGCGAAAGCTGGAAGAGAAGCGCCACCTTTTCCGATTACCACGCCGGCGCAGTGGACCGGGCGCGTCAACTGGGCTACGTGATCGAGGATCATGCCCTGCACGCTCCGCGCATGACGCCCGCCCGCGTGGAATCCATTCTCCTGGCCCGCGGTATCAACGGCCTGCTCGTCGCCCCGCAACCCGCGCCCGGTTCCCGCATCGAAGGATTTTTGTTCGATCGATTTTCGTCGGTTACATTCGGATACACGCTCGCCTCCCCCAAACTTCACCTCGTGACCTTGCACCAGTTCCGGGCGATGGAAACCGCGGTGCGGCGGCTTCGGGCGCTTGGCTACACGCGCATCGGACTCGCGCTGGCGTCCGACAGCGACGAGCGCGCCGACAACAACTGGTCGGCGGCCTTCTGGAGCGAGCAACGGCGTTTCCCGAAACGCGAACAGGTGGCTCCGTTGTTCGGTTCGCCTCTGACTCGCGGGGTTTTTTTGCCTTGGTTGCGCAAGTGCCGCCCCGATGTGGTGCTGACTATCTGGCCGGTAGTGTATTCGTGGATGCGGGAGGCGGGGTTGCGTGTGCCGGAGGACGCAGGCTATGCCCTGCTTTCGATCCCGTCAGGCCCGACGACCGAATGGATCACGGGCGGCGATGCGCCGGCGTTTTCCGGCATTACGGAAAATCCGCGCGCCATCGGGGCGAAGGCGGTGGAATTGCTGGTCGATGCCATCCATCGCGGGGAGCGCGGCGCTCCGGCCCTGCACGTCAGCACGCTGATCGAGGGCACCTGGGTGGACGGTCAGACCGTGCGCTCGCATAAAAGCCTGAAGACCTGAAGGGCTGAAAGTCTGAAGGCTTGTCCGGGCGCATTTCAGAAACCGGACAGGCTCCGGGAATGGCGCGGGCGGCTCGCCCTTTTTTCGGGATGCGCCCGGCTTATTTGTATAAGACCGCGCGGTCTTGCCGGATGGGGAATGTTGGCCCGGCATCGGCAGGCATGTCCGCTCCAGTCTCTTTCCCCGCCATATCCGGTAACGCCGTCGCCATTCCCGTCCGGAACGGCGACAACATGGACCTGTCCGCCGTGCGCCGGCAAATGCTGGCATACCTCGGGACTCTCCGGATACCCGGCGCTCCGTATGGACATTACCGTTACAAGCCGGACGCGGACGCGGACCCGAAGCCGGAACCGAATGCCGCCGACGCCTGCGCTCCGCTGCCAGGCGCACCGGCCAGCACCACGGAGCAGGGACAGAAACTTTACGCGACCACCGACGCCGCCATCCTGCGCACGGTCATGGGCGAGGATCTCCGGACCAGCCTCACGCCGGAACAACGCCAACAATGGATCACCCACATCAACTCGTTCGCACGGGAAAACGGGTCCTACGGACCCGCACTGGGCGGGCATTCGGAACAACACAGTAACGGCATGGTCACCGGTGCGCTCGGCCCGCTTGGCGGTCAACAAAAATTCCCGGTGCGGTTTTATGGCGATTTCGATACGCCGGAAAAAGTCGCCGCCTGGCTGGTCAAGATAGACTGGAGCCGGCAATGGCCGGCCTCGCACCTGTTCTGGGGCGGCATGCATTGTTACAGCCTGAGCCGGCATTGCACCGCCGCCTGGCGCGAGGCGGTTTTTTGTTGGCTCGACGCCCGTCTCGATCCGCAGACCGGCTGGTGGCTCCGGGGTGTGGACCACGCCGACCGCAACCAGCCTCTCGGCGGCGGCGCGCACATCTGGCCGATCTACCAGCATCACGGGCGGCGTTTCCCGTATCCGGAAAAGGTTATCGACAGCATCCTCGCCATGCAGCGGAGCGACGGGAGCTGGCTGCGTTTCGGCAATTATCTGGAACTGGACGCTCTTTACGGGTTGGCCTTGATGCGCTCGTTCGCGCCCGGCCATCGCGCCGCGGATGTCGCGGTGGCTGTGCGGTTGCATGGTGATCTCGCCTTGCGGGATTACCCGGCTTTCATGGCGCGTGGTCCGGATACCCATTCTCTGCTGGCGTTGGCGGGTTGTCTGGGGTTGTTGCAGCAGTTGTCGCCCGGGCGTTTTTATGATGTTCCGGGCGTGCGCTGGACCGATATTTTCAGCGATATCCGGTTTTACAATACGGCCGGGGTCGAGTGCGGGTGAGGGAGGGGGGGGGGGGCGGGTCTCTCTCTCACTCGGGCGCGATATAGCCTTTGGGGCCGCCGAGTTTCATGAATTTTTGATGCACGACGAGGCCGGCCACTACGGCGAGTATGGCCAGCACGCACGATACGGCAAAGGTGTAGCGGAATACGTTGCCCGTCGTGTCGATCATCAGCCCGATCAGCGGGGCCATGATCATGTTGGCCAGCGCCGTGAAGAGGCCGGCGGCGGAGGCGAATTGCGCGTATCTGGAGTGCGGAAAGAGGCGCTGGCCGAGCGAGGCGGCGCTGGTGAAATAACAGCCGGAGAGCACGCCGTGCGCCACCCACGCGATCAGGAACATCGCCGGTGTAGTGGCAAAAAAATACCCGAATGCCGTCACCACGATGTAGCAGGCGAGGGAGCCGAGGGCCATGCGCAGGGGATGAAAGACGTCCGCCGCCCAGCCGAGGAAGAATGCGAGCGTGAGGGAGATGGTGTAGGTCAGCCCGAGGCCGCGTCCGTAGGTGGTGTCGCTGATGCCGAGGCTTTTGGCGTAGGGGAGCGCAAAGGTGTTGATGGGGCCGAAGGAGAGCACGGAGATTTTCAGTAGCACAAAGAGCATGAGGTAATAGGGGTTGGTGAAGCATTCGCGGAAGTAGCGCTTCGTCTCGCCGAACGAATTGAGGAGTTTTCCCGGGCCGTCGTTGCGCGCGCCCTTGACGGGGGGGGGCGGGGGGGGATAGGCGCCTTCCTTGACTTTCACGCAAACCCAGGTGAACGCGACGCCGTAAAAGACGCCGATCGTACAGAGGATCACGGTGAAGTGCGTGGACACGTGGCCGAAAATGAATGTGCTGAAAAGGATCCCGTCGATGAGGCTGATGGCGCGAAAGAGGGAATGGAAGCGTCCGAGTAGTTGTTTGGGCACCACGTCGTTGATGAGTCCGCCAAAGACCGCCCCGCCGGCGATGGTGGCGACCTCGAAAAAGGCCCAGAACAGGGAAAAACAGACGAGGCCGACGAGGGTCGCGCTCGCGTCGGGAAAATATCCGTGTATCCATTTGGCGACGACGGGTGTCAGGCCGAGGCCGATGACGCCTGTGGCGCCGAGCGGCGTGGTTATCAGGAGGAAGGGGATGCGGCGTCCGAGGCGTCCGCGGTACCGGTCGGATTTGACGCTGATGACCGGCCCGATGATGATGCCGAGCAGCGTGGGAAAGGAGCTGAGCAGCAATCCGAATACGATTTTGGATACGCCGATGTTGTTCAGGTACCATTGCGCCATGGGTCCGACGGAGCGGTCGCGCATGGCCCACGAGAAATCGCCGAAACAGAGCCAGAAAAACAGCACCGCCAGCGCCGGCCCCGTGTACACAAGCGTCCCGGCTCGCCAGGTTTTCGGGCCGGGTTGGCCGGGGGGGGGCGGGGAGGGCGGGGAGGGGGGGGGCGTGGTGTGCAAGGGCGCATGACTAATTAGAAATTACCATTTACAATCTGTAGTTACGGGGGCGG
>JAISAX010000708.1 GCA_031266495.1 Opitutaceae bacterium | reverse complement strand
GCCCGACTCGGTCCGCCCATCGACCCCACCCTCCCCTCGCCCGACGACCACGAGGGACTCCGCCACCCGCTCACCCAAACCCGCGACCTCATCGCCGCCACCCTCCGCAAACTCGGCTTTGTCATCGCCGAGGGCCCCGAGCTGGAAAGCGAATGGTTCTGCTTCGACGCCCTCAACACCCCCGACGACCACCCCGCGCGCGACATGCAAGACACCCTTTTCCTGCCGCCCGCGACCCGCGCCACCGAAGCCAGCAAAAAAGCCGACGAAGCCTATGTCCTGCGCACCCACACCAGCTCCGTGCAAATCCGCACCATGCTCGCGCGCAAGCCCCCCATCCGCATCATCGCCCCCGGCCGCTGCTTCCGCCGCGACACCGTTGACGCCACGCACTCCGCCAACTTCCACCAGATCGAAGGCCTCTGGGTGGACCGCAACGTCACCGTGCGCGACCTCAAGAGCGTCCTCGACAGCTTTGTCCGCGAGATTTTCGGCGCCACCGCCGAAACCCGCCTCCGCCCGAGTTTTTTCCCCTTCACCGAACCCAGTTTCGAGATGGACATCAAGGCGCCCAACCTCGGACGCCTCGGCGACCGCTGGCTGGAGATCATGGGCTGCGGCCTCGTTGACCCGAAAGTTTTTGCCAACGTCAACATCGACCCGGAGCAATGGACCGGCTTGGCCTTCGGCATGGGCATCGAACGCATCGCGATGCTCCTCCACGGCATCGACGACATCCGCCATTTTTATGCCAACGACCTCCGCTTCCTCCGCCAGTTCGCGTGAGCCGGATTCGGATCCGGATTTGGATTTGAACAAAAGGAAACGAAGAAAACGAAGGACGATCCGAAGAAATTTCTGTTCATTCTGACTGAAAAACCGGTCCCATGTCCGCCCTGCGTAACATCAGTCAACAATCAAACAAAAGGCAACGAACAGAACGACGAACAACCAGGTTCACTCCCGTTTATCTTTATTAGAACAAACAACCTGTTAGTTCAGAGCCTTCCTTGATTCACCTTCGTTTCCACTGTTTCCTTCTGTTCAAAAACAAAATTCCGGAACTTCTCCTGTTTTATGCATCCATTGTTTCAAAAAGCCGACGCCATTTCCGGAAGCGCCATCGCCGCCATAATTGAAGTTCACCGCAACAAAGGCCCCGGACTACTCGAATCCATTTACGAACGATGCCTGATGCACGAACTCTCCCTGCGCAAACTTGCATCCCGAAACCAGGGACCCGTCAAAATAACTTACAAGGTGATGTTACGCGGATCGACTGTAGGGGCGTCGCTTGCGACGCCCGTGCCAGGCGGAGAGAATTGGCGTATCTCCCGTTGTGTCAGGTCCTCACGGGCTTCGCAAGCGAAGCCCCTACCTTCGGCCTGCGTAACTTCAGTTACAAGGACCTCGTTTTTGAGGAAACCCTGCGTTTCGACATCCTTGTAAACGAGTGCCTGCTACTTGAAGGCAAGTGTGTCGAAAAAATCCTGCCCATCCACAAGGCCCAACTCATGACCTATATGCGCCTCCTCGACATTCCCGTCGGCCTCATTTTCAACTACAATACCAACACCATCAAAGAAGACATGCACCGCCTCATTTTGCCCGGAGCCAACATCTCGTGAAGGAAGTTTCGGAAATTGAACAGAAGGAAACAAAGGTAACGAAGAACAATCAGGGGCACCTGTTTTCCAACCCGATCCAATTTTATCAAAACAAACAATCTGTTATTCAAGATCTTCGTTGTTTTATCTTTGTTACCTTTGTTTCCTTCTGTTCAAAAATCCATCTGTTCAGAAATCCATCTGTAATCGCCCATGAAAATCAGCCTCCAGTGGCTCGCCCGCTACATCGACCTCACCGACCTCACCCTCGCGCAAATCACCGACGCCCTCCCCATGCTCGGCCTCGAAGTCGAGGACACCGCCAGCGCCGGACTCCCCCCGCTGAAAAACGTTGTTGTCGGCAAAATCCTCACCATCGAAAAACACCCCAAAGCCGACAAACTCACCATCTGCCGCGTTGACACCGGCGACCCCGCCGGCCCGCGCCAGATCGTCTGCGGCGCGAAAAACTTCGCCGCCAACGACCTCGTCCCCGTCGCCCTCCCCGGCGCCGTCCTCCCCGGCGGTTTCGAGATCAAGGTCAGCAAACTCCGCGACATCGAGTCGCAAGGCATGATGTGCTCCGCCCGCGAGCTGGGCCTCGGCGACGACCACGCCGGCCTCCTCCTCCTCACCGCCCGCGACCTCCCGGTCGGCACTTCCATCAACGACCACTTCCCGCCACCCGACACCGTCCTCGACCTCGGCATCACCGCCAACCGCGGCGATTGCCTCGGTCACATCGGAGTCGCCCGCGACCTCGCCGCGTACTTCGACCGCCCCCTCCGCCTGCCCGAACCCGCCGACCCCACTCCTGCCGCGCCCGCTCCGACCGCCGATGCCGCCGACCTCCTCGCCTCCGTCACCACCACGATCGACACCTGCCCGTATTATACGGCCACCCCCATCCGCGGCGTAAAAGTCGCCACCTCTCCCGACTGGCTCGCCCGCGACCTCCTCGCCGTCGGCCTCCGCCCCATCAACAACATCGTGGACATCACCAACTGGGTGATGCTCGAAACCGGCCAGCCTCTCCACGCCTTCGACGCAGCCAACATCGGCGGCCGCCAGATAAAAATCCGTCCCGCCGCTCCTGGCGAAAAACTCAAACTCCTCGACCAAGGCCGCGTCGTCGCCCTCGAAACCACCGACTGCGTCATTGCCGACGAGACAACCGCCCTCGCCCTCGGCGGCATCATGGGCGGCGAACACAGCGGCGTCACCCCTGCCACCGCCCACATCGTCCTCGAAGCCGCGTATTTCCGTCCCGGCCCCATTCGCAAGACCAGCCGCCGCCTCGCCCTCCCGACCGACAGCGCCCAACGCTACACGCGCGACGCCGACCCTGCCGGCGTCCTCTACGCCGCCCGCCGTGCCACCGCCCTCATCGTCGAACACGCCGGCGGCACGGTCATCGGCCCCCGAGTCACCGTCGGCGCCCCCCCCCGCGGAGACCGCACCATTGAACTCACCCCCGACTACATCCGCGCCCGCTGCGGTGTTTGCGCGGAAAAAGTCCCCGCCGCCACCATCGCCGCCACCTTCCGCCGCCTCGGCTTCACCGTGGAAGAACTCCGTGGCACTTCCACGGGCACCCAGCCCGAAGACCTTGCCTCACCGCTCCGGAGTGGCACAGGCAACCAGCCCGAGGACGTTGCCCCTCCGCTCCGAAGTGGCACGGGCTTCCAGCCCGTGGAAGTGGCACGGGCTTCCAGCCCGTGTGACGGCGCGCCGCGCCCCCCCTCCCCCCCCGCCCCCGACCCCGTTCCCCCCCCCGGCACGGCAGCGCCCCAATCGGGAATCGGGAATCGGGAATCGAAAATCCACTGGCGCATCACCGTCCCCAGCTTCCGCTCCGAAGTCGAACGCCCCATCGACCTCGTTGAAGAATTCGTCCGAATCCACGGCACAGCGACGATCCCGAGCGCGCCCATACCCGCGCCAGCGCCCGGAGAGACCGGAGACGACGCCCCCCTGGCCACTTACACCCGCCGTGCCGCCGCCCACCTTGTCGGCGCCGGCCACGCCGAATGCGTCCACTACACCCTCTGTGACGGACGCGACATCGCCGCGCTCTACGGCCAGCCGACAGCCGACGCCCTAGCGCTAGCCAACCCCCTGACCAGCGAACTCGGGCACATCCGCCCCACGCTCCTCCCCGGCCTGCTCGACGCGCTCAAGCGCAACCTCGCCGCGCACAACGCCCCCCGCCGCCTCTTCGAGATAGGCCGCGTCTTCCGTCCGACACCGGACGGCGCCCTCCGCGAACTCACCGCCATCTCGTTCGTCATCCTTGCCGAGCCGGTCACCCGCACCTGGCTCAAGCGCGACCCTGCCGATTTTTATCATGCGAAAAAACTCGCGCTCGACCTCGCCGCCCTTGCCGGAGTCAACCCCGCCCGCCTCCGGTTCCTCCTCATCACCGACGCCGCCGACACCGCCGGGATATGGGGGGGGGGGGGCGGGGGGGGGGGCCGCGGGGCGGGCGGGCGGCCGC
>JAISAX010000608.1 GCA_031266495.1 Opitutaceae bacterium | reverse complement strand
CGACAGCCCGCCCTGTCGCCATGCCCGAGCCACCTCGCTGGCAGCGCTCCTGCGCTTCTGGGCCAGCCGAGCGCGTAACGGAACGGACCTCGATCGCTACAATCATCAACTTTTGCGACACACAATAATACACCTCCATCAGACAAAAACCCGGAGGCATCGTTCGCGCTCCAAGTCGTCACAAACCATGAAAACACCACCACAAGGGATCAGCAAGGAAGACGCCCTGCGAGCAAGCTGGATGCTCGGCCATCACTCCCGGCGGAACTGGCCACTGACGATCAGCCTGTATGGCAAAGGGGAAATCACCCTTACCAAAGGGAAAGCGAAGGAACTCCAGGGCATCATAGAGAGGCACCTGCACGCCAGCTCATGCCATACGTCCCCCTCGGACTCCTGCCCCCATGCTTCCCCTGACACCACACCCGCCACGCCCGTGCCAATTCTTCGTCTGGAAGACATTGCTGACTCCACACCTCGAGACGAAACCCCTCGCTCGCGATCACGCCGCCGAGGACAGGGAAAACAGCGCCGAAAGGACTGATCCTTTTTCTCATACCCCGCCATCCAGCAGACTCCCCCTCCACCCCGCAACCCTGTTCGCCGGCAAACACCCGCCCCAAGCCACGCTCGAACCGCGCGGCTTTTTTGAGAAATTTTGATTTCAGATATTGACAATCAATTTCCTGTCTGCATTGTCTTCTCCCATGCGCTTCATTTGGGATCTCGAAAAAGAGCAAATCAACATCGCCAAACACGGCGTTGATTTCACGAAGGCATCCGAGGCTTTCACCGATCCGCAAGCGCGCATTGCTCTCGACTCAGTCCATAGCACTACGGAGCTCCGCTGGTGGCTGTTGGGTTTGATGGATGGCAAAACCCTGCTTGTGCGCTATACGCACCGGCCCGGCGGGGTTATTCGTATTATCGGTGCGGGATTCTGGAGCAAAGCGGAGAAGATTTATGCCAAAGAAAAAAAACGTAAATATTGAGTCCCCGGTCTTCGACGCCGAGGGCTATCAGACCAACATCAAAGACATCAACGGCGAGGCCCTGCCCGATCTCGAGGCGCTGGAATGGCGTCCCCTGCACGGCGGAGCCCGGCCCGGCGCCGGACGCAAGCCGAGTGGCAACAAGCCCGTCCTGTTGCGCCTCCATCCGGTGACGATCCAGCACCTCCGCGCCGTCGCGAAGAAGCAGAAAAAGACGATCTCCGAGGTCGCCGAAGAACGGCTTGCCGCCGTGTAAAACCATGCCAAGGTTGCCACGAAAACGGGCAACCTTGGCAACCGGTTATATAACTCGTTGATTTGCTATGGGAGAATAAAGCGTTCGGGACGTAGAGGCCGTGAGTTCGAATCTCACCACCCCGACCATTTTCAGAGGAGAGAGGTCGTTTCAGAGGTAAGGATTGAAACCAAATGTTACCTGTATTGGGCATTGTTGCATGAAATTGCCCAACACGCCTGCCTCGAAATCTGTCCTCAAAGCGCCCAACTACGAAGAAAAGTCGCCTCGTGGCATGTGGTATGAGATGCGCGAGGGGCGCGAGCAATCCTTCATTGCTCGCTGGCGGGTTGTAAATCCGCGTCGATTTTGGGAAAATCTCGCAATGGTTTGATAAAATAGCCTTAAAAGCGCGTTTTTCGGCCCGTTCTCTCCACCCCCTTGCCCCCTCCGCCCTGTCCCGCCCTCGCCAGCCGTTGAAAAGCCCTTGCAGGCGCTGCGCAGGCCACCTGCACACGGCTTTAGCCAGCCGGCATGTCCCGGACCAATAGCGGGCGATGGCTTGAACAGAATGTATGGTCCACTCGCCGGCCTGATGCGGAGGGAATACGCGTAGAGGCTAGGCGGAGGCCCAAAGCGAAGAAGCACCCGAATCCGCATGCGTTCGGAAACGCTATCCGGAAAATCAAACCGGTGAGATTGCCGGGCGGAAAAACCAACTGGGCCGAACATGAGTTGGCGCAGGGGGAGAGAGGGCATGTTTCGTGAACATGCCCTCTCGTGTAAAAATTACGCAGTCCGCGCGCGACCCCAGGACGCTGGCGGCGGGGCAGGGCGGCCTTCCGCATCGAGCGCGGCGCGGGGTTTGAGCAATTCGCTTTCTTCAAAGCCGTCGGTAGCGAGGATGGCGACTTTCTTGCCATGGAGTTTTTTGTTCGTGAATGACATCGGTGCGGGAGGGTTGATTGTGCGTGCGGGGCGGCGGCGTTGTGCCGGCTTTCCGGAAGTCACCTCTCTGGACCAGTGCCAGCGGCCTAACTCGCTCGCATTGAAACGCCCGTGTTTCCGCCGGCCGATCGTGTGGTGACGGATTGCCCGATTCGCAGGCTCCATGGTTGCGTTTTGCACCGTCGGCCTCCGGCGCGCCCGCGAAGTGGTTCCATGAATACAAAAGGGCCGCGCCGCGCGCCTCCCCCCCCCCCCCACACACACACACCGGGGAATGCCTCATGCGCCGGACCTGCGAAGGCAGGAAAAACAGGTGGGGCGGAAAGCCGATACCCGCCGCCGCCCCGCTGTGGCACAGTCTGTCAATGAACCGCGTCGCCGTCTTCATTCCCGAATCAATTCTCTCGTACTTCCTGTGAGCACCAAAATCACATTCTCCGATTCTGTCCGCCTGAACAGCCGCCCACGAGGAAATCGCCCGCCGCGCCCGCGAACTGTGGGAGCAGGATGGCTGCCCAGAAGGTTTCGCCGAAAAACACTGGCTGGAAGCGGAACGTCAGTTGCACGCCTCCTCCTTGCCGCAGGCGCAGGCCGGCGCTCCGCATCCCGCCGTGCACGGATGGCTTCGGTAGTCACCTCGTCGGCGCGTTGGCCATGGCGGAGGATGCGACCGGTTGGACCGGTGGTTTCTTTTTTCATGGCCAGAACGGCAAACGGCGCCGCCTGGGGCAAGAGACGTAACAGGACGAGGACTATAGACGCCCCTGCCCAAAACGCCAAGCGGACGCATTCCCGGCGTAAGGATGGGGGATTTTCCGAAAGGACGGATTCCGGGGGATTTCCGGCTTCGTTTACGGGGTTACGCGGAGATATTTTGCGGCAGACCCGGAAAAGCCGGTTGAAGCGGCCCCTCCCCGCCTCCATGGAGTGAGTGCGTATTTCCATTCACTCCATGCTTGACGCACTCCCCGACCCGTTCACTTCCCTCTGGTTTGACCAGCCTGCCCGGCAGGACTGGAATCGCGCCCTGCCCGTCGGCAACGGCCGCTTCGGCGCCATGATCCATGGCGACATCGTCGCCGAACGCCTCCAGCTCAACGAAGACTCGCTCTGGAACGGCGGCCCGCGCGACCGTCGCAACCCTGACGCCCGCGAACACCTCCCGGTCCTTCGAAAACTCCTCGCCGACGGACGCCTCGCCGCCGCCCACGACCTCGTGCACGATGCGCTGGCCGGCATCCCCGACAGCCAGCGCTGCTACGAGCCTCTCGCCGACCTGTTCCTCCACTTCGAGCACCCCGGCGCCCCGGTCTCCGTCTCCGCCGATGAAATGGCGCTCGCTTCCGGTTACGCCACTCCGCGATTCGATCCCGCGCTCCTGTCACATTACCGCCGCTCCCTCGATCTGCGCACGGCCGTCATGTCCGTGGACTACACGCTCGACAACACGCCGTATGCCCGCCGCCACCTCGCCAGCGCCGTGGACCAGGTGATCGCCCTCCACCTTCGCGCCGGCCGCCCCGGCGGGCTCACCCTTCGCCTCCGCCTCGAACGTGGTCCGCGCGAAAGCTACTCCACCCGTTATGCCGACACGGTCGGCTTCGTCGCCGACGCAGCCCGGGAGCCCGCCGACGCCCGCACGTCCCCCGCGCTCCTGCTCCGCGGCCGCGCCGGCGGTGAGGACGGCGTGCGTTTCGCCGTCGGCCTGCGCGCCCGGGCCGCGGGTGGCGCGCTCCGCCGTATCGGGGAAACCCTCTGCATCGACGCCGCCGACTCCGTCACCCTCGTGCTCGCCGCCGCCACCTCCTTCCGCGAAGATGACCCCGCCGCCTTTGTCATCGAGCGCACCGGCTCCGCGCTCGCCCGCGGCTGGGATAAAATCCGCGCCGACCACGAGCGTGAATATCGCTCTCGCTTCGACCGCGCCACCCTCACGCTCGGCGCGCCCGCCGCTGCGCCCGCCACCGCCACCGAAGGCGGGGCGGGAGCTGTCCCCGTCGATCTCCGGCTCAAGCGCGCCCGCGAGTCCGGCGGAGACCCGGTTCTCGCGTCTCTGTATTTCAACTACGCGCGTTACCTGCTCATCTCCTCCAGCCGCCCCGGCAGCCTCCCCGCCAATCTGCAGGGGCTCTGGAACGCCGACTTCTGGCCGTCGTGGGGCTCCAAATACACGATCAATATCAACACCGAGATGAATTACTGGATCGCGGAGCCGGCCAACCTCGCCGACTGCCACCAGCCGCTCTTCGATCATCTCGACCGCGTCGTCGAATCCGGCCGCGAAACCGCGCGCGTCATGTACGGTTGCCGCGGTTTTGTCGCCCACCACAATACCGACCTCTGGGCCGACTCCTGCCCGACCGACCGCAACGCCGGCGCCTCCTACTGGACGATCGGCGGCGCCTGGCTCGTGCTGCATGCGTGGGACCGTTTTGACTACGACCGCGATCCCGGCTCGCTCGCCGCCGCTTACGCACTGCTCCGGGAAGCTTCCCTCTTTTTTCTCGATTTCCTCGTCGAGGATGCCCGCGGCCGCCTCGTGCTCTCGCCCTCCTGCTCGCCGGAAAACACCTACCGCCTCCCCAATGGCGAAGTCGGTGTTCTTTGCGCCGGCTGCGCGATGGACAGCCAGCTCCTTGCCCTCCTCTTTCGCCGCACCGCCCTGGCCGCGCAGCTCCTCGGCCGGCGTCCGCTCGCCGCCGCCTCCATCGCCGGGGATCGCGATTTTCTCGCGCAGGTCGCCGCCGCCGCCGCCCGGCTCCCGCTGCCCGCCGTGGGTCGCCATGGCCAGTTGCTCGAATGGCTTGATGACTACGAGGAGCTTGATCCGCAGCACCGTCATGTCTCGCACGCCTTCGGGCTGCATCCGGGCGATCTCATTTCCCCTCGCCGCACTCCCGGCCTCGCCCGCGCCATCCGCGTGACTCTCGAACGTCGCGGGGATGCCGGCACCGGCTGGTGCATGGCCTGGAAAGCCTGCATGTGGGCCCGCCTCGGCGACGGTGAACGCGCCCACCGCCTCCTCGGCAACCTCCTCGCGCCCGTCGAAACCGCCTCCCTCGCCAACCGCGATACGGCCTACGAAGATGGCGGCACTTACCCGAATCTCTTCTGCGCGCACCCGCCCTTCCAGATCGACGGCAATTTCGGCGGCGCCGCCGCGATCCTCGAAATGTTGTTGCAAAGCCACGAAACGGAACCCGATGAGGACGTGGACGCGCCCGCGCCCGGCGCTCCTCCCTCCCCCCCCCCCTCCCTCGGCTTGCCGGTGATCCATCTGCTCCCGGCGTTGCCTCCCGCCTGGTCCGCCGGTTCCTTCCGGGGTTTCCGTGCGCGCGGCGGCTGCGAGGTGGACCTGCAATGGGCGGACGCCACACCCGTGCGCGTCGCGCTGCGCCTCCCTGCGTCCGCATCAACCGCCACCACCGTCTGCGTCCGCCACGGCGATGTCCTGAAAAAGATGCGCCTGCAACCCGGCGCTGAAATGGTCCTCGCCGGCCCCGGCCTCGACCTCGACCTCCGGACCGATTCTCCTTCTCTTCCGGGTGCGACGTAAAAAAAGGTCAACCCGGCAAGCCGACAGTCAGAGCCGACGGAGTTGTGCGATGGAGATGCCGGTGATTTCGGCGATGTCTTCCGGAGAAAACCCTTTGGCCTTCATCTTGCGGGCATGGGTCAGATTGGCATTGGCTTCTCCCTTGGCTATACCGACGGCTTCCCCCTCGGCTTTGCCTTTTTCGATGCCGAGGGCTTCTCCTTCAGCGAGTCCCTCGGCCTTGCCCTCGGCGAGGCCCTCGGCCTTGCCTTTGGCGAGGCCGAGGGCTTCTCCCTTGGCAAGGCCCGCGTCGAACATGCCGATGGAGCGGCTGCGTTCGAGGCGGATGGCGTCCCAATACCCATCATACGTGCGCAGTTGCTCGGGCGTGAAGGCCGCGCGTTCAAGATAGTCCAGCGCTTTTTTCGTTTCCTTTGTCGCCAGCAATTCCTTTGGCGGCTCTTGCGTCGTGTCGTTGATCGCCGTCAGGAACAGCAGCCACAATTGCTCGAACTTTTTTTC
>JAISAX010000544.1 GCA_031266495.1 Opitutaceae bacterium | reverse complement strand
GTGTCAGTAGTAAATGTTGACGTTGCTGCGCAGCACTTCGCCTTTCCTGAACTGCCCGACGTGGCCATCGACGAAGACGACATTGAGTGTGTCGCCGGGGTGTCGGTACCGAAAGGCTGCCCGGCTGGTAGGGTCTTCGTCATCGTTCGTGGCAATGGGGAGCCCTCCGTTGGCATCGCTGGTCGTGGTGCTTGCGACAGTCTCAACTGTATTGAAATTGGACTGTGCGCCGCCGTGTTCTTGCTGGGTGCCATCGGCCATGAGAATAACCTGAGTGGGACGAAGGACCGAACCCAGGCGCAAGAGCGTCTGGCCGTTGGGGGTATTTTCGTCGGGCATGATGCGAGGATGGACCGAGTAGCTGGATATGTTTTGTGCGTTGGCGTCCGATGGGGTGATCAGCCGGGAAGGGCAAACGGCAACGGCACTTCCAACCCCGAAATCCTTGACCGCGGAAGTCGGCAAAGCAGAACCGAGGTAGGGACGAAGGAGTTGTGGCCAAAGGCGGTAAGGAGGTTCGCCGCTGGGGCCAGTACCGCTGGTATGGCTGCGTGACGGGGGATAAAAACCGCGCTCGTTGGCACATATTTGCACGGCGAGACCAAGCTGGCGGAGGTTGCTTTTGCAGGTGACTGTGCGTGCCGAGGCGCGCACACGGCCGACGGTGGGGATGAGGATGCCTGCGAGGATTCCGATGATGGCAACAACCGTGAGCAGCTCGACGAGTGTGAAACCGCGACCGCGATGGGGAAATGTGCGGCGTCCGCACAAGATACAGGATAGTTTCATAAGGTTGGGAAATACTGGATGCCGACGATGCGAGGGATGCGGGGAAGTGTCGAACGTCTCGTGCTGCACGCTTGTGCACCATCTGGTTATCTGCTGGTTACGTTATCATGAATTCCGGTTCAGGGAGAGTGACCATCCAGCAACTGGCGCGGAGCCTGGGCCTGCACCACAGCACGGTCTCGCGGGCCTTGAGCGGGCATCCGAAAATCGCGTCGGAGACGGCGCGGCGGGTGCGGGAACTGGCGGAGAGGCTGGATTACCGGCCCGATCCCTACCTCGCGGGATTGTCCGCCTACCAGCGGAGCCGGCAGCAGGCCGCGCACTTCACCGGCACTCTGGCGTGGGTGACGAACTGGCCGACGCGCGACGGGTGGCGGAGCAACCACGCCTTCCCGCAGTATCTCGACGGGGCGCGGCGTCGGGCCGACGCGCTGGGCTACAAGGTCGAGGAATTCTGGATACGGGAGCAGGGGCGCAGCCCGGACGCGGCGCTGCGGGTGTTGCGGGCGCGGGGCGTGCAGGGTTTTTTATTGGTGCCGCAGCCGGAGTCGCACACGCGTCTGGACATGGACCTGTCGCGATTTTCGGCGGTGACGTTCGGGTTTACGCTGGAATCGCCGACGTTGCACACGGTGACGAGCCACGCTTACCGGACGATGATCGCGCTGCTCGAAAAGCTGACGGCACTGGGCTACCGGAGGCCAGGGCTGGCGGCGTCAGCATTTCACGAGGAGCGGGTGAACCGGATGTGGTCGGCGGCATTCTGGGCGTTCGAGGCGCGGCGCGGGAAGCGGCGCGGCGTGGTGCCGTCGCTGATCATGGAGACGCCGGCGGCGGCGGAACTTCAGGCATGGATCAGAAGGCAGCGTCCGGATGTGGTGATCGTCACCGACCTCGCGGACATGCAGGCGTGGATCGAGGAGGGAGGCTGGAAAATCCCCGATGACATCGGCGTGGTGCCGACCATCACGTCGGACAATTCGTTCCTGTCGGGCATGAACGAGAACGGCCCGGTGATCGGCGCGGCGGCGGTGGATTTGCTGGTGAGCATGCTGCATCGCAACGAGCGCGGCGTGCCGGAGCATCCGCAGCGGGTGATGATCGACGCGTCTTGGACAGATGGATACAGCGTGCGAAAACAGCCCGGCTGAGGCGTCCCCCTCCCCCCCCCCCCCCCCCGGTCCGCGACGCTTGAGGAAATTTTTGCCAAAACGATGAGCGAACACACCGATCGTCTCAACCAGGCGCAAGCGATCATCAGCGGGCATGGGCGGGGCGCGGGAGAAGGGTGATCAGGACGGGGTAATGATCCGAAAGCCGGTCGAAGGGCGGGGCGCGCAGGACGCGGCTCCGCGCGTCAAACGCCTCCAGCCGTCCAAAGGCGTAATCGAGTCGTGCAAGCAACCCGGCTTCGTGCGGCCGGGTGATGGCGGTTGGCACCGTGGCCCGGGCCTCCGGGGGAGACTTTTCCGGTGTTGTATCCAGATCATGGAGACCGGCGCGGACCAGCCGGTCGATCAACTCGCAGGAGACAACGCCGTCGCGCAGGTAGCGGTCGCGAATGGGACGGGTGGGGTGGTCGTAGCCGAACCGGTCCCGGTCGGCGGGGGAGAATGAATTGAAATCGCCCGTGACAATGACATCGCGCCGTCCTTGCAACCGGGGCAGGAGCCGTTCCGTCTCCGCGAGGACGGAGGCGACGCCACCGGGGCTGGCATGGTAGTTGACGAGATCGATCCCGCCGACGCGCACACGAAGGAAACGGAGGTCCGCCGAGGTCTCCTGCTCCTCAATGGGCAGGCGGGAAAACACCGCGCAACGATTGGCGGAGGTGGCTTCGGTGTTGACTGCGACGTGAATGTAACCCGCCCCGGCCAGCCGTCGCCGGAGGCCCGCGTCGTCCTGCCGGTATTCGTTCAGCGAAAGCACGTCGGGCGCGGCGGTTTCCAGCCATCTGACAAAGGTGTCCATGCGGGCCGCGTCCTTGTCGAAGCCGTTGAGAATGTTGTAATGGAAAATGCTGACGGCGTCGGTGGCGTCGGCGTCGGTGGCGTCGGTGGTGGTGGTGGCGGCGCGCGGCGGCGGCGGGTTGGCAACGGGAGCGAGCGTTGTTTTCGGGGAGTTCGCATCCTGAGGGGCGGCCTCAAGCACGATCCAGACGGGACGGTGGTCGCTGAGATATCGTTTTCCGGGCAGGTCGTGGACGGCCAGTTCTTCGCCGCCCACGCCGTAATCGATCACGCGTTTTTGCCAAGGGGCGGCGACCCAGATCTGGTCTATCCGGCTTTGTCCTTCGGCGAGCGAGGGGCGTGAAGAGCGATCAAAAAGTCCCGCCGCGTCAGCGAATCCTTTTGACGCCAGAAATCCGGAGAGGCTGTTGCCGGCATTTTCATTGAGGTCGCCGAGGAAGAAATCGAACGCACCGGCGCGCATTGGCGCGTCCGCCCCCGCAGCGCGACGCGGCGGGGTGGGGTGGGAGAAAATCTCCTCCGCTTCCTTGAGACGGACGGCGAAGGCTCGCGCCTTGCCCGTTTGACGTCCGGAGGTGAGGTGAGTGTTGGCCAGATCGAGCGTCCAGCCGTCGCCTGTGATCCGTGCAATCAGAAAGGCCCGCTCCAGGGAAGTCTGCCGCGGGTTGTCCGGCAAAAGCGGTTCGATGGTCGCGCCGCGCAGAGTGGCGAGCAAAACGCCATATTGGGGATAGAGATTGCCCGGCACATACAGAACCGGGACGCCGCCCAACGCCCGGCCAACGGTGGCGGCGGCTTCGGCACTCTGGATCTCCTGAAGGCAGAGGATGTCGGCCCCGGATTCGCGATAGAGCGCGCAAAGCCGGCCCAGGATCACGGGATCGGGCGCCGGGGGTTCGCTCCCGGCAAAAGGCGCTCCCTGAAACCAGAAGGCGTTGTGGGTGATTATTTTTATCGGCATGGAAGGCGGAGCGGCAATCGACCGGACGGGCGAGGAACACCAGGCGCAGAGCGGGTGGAGAAGAAACAGGAACGGCAACAACAGGGAGGCAAACGTGCGGCGGGCGGTGCGGGATGAAACCGGCGGGAATGGCGGTGTGCTCATGACGAAGGCCACGTTGCGAACAGCAAGCTTGCGAGATCAATAGCCGGTCAGGGATGGAGCGTTTCTTCCCGTTTTCGTTTTATGTTTATAAACAGATTCTTGTGTCTCCCTGAAACATAACTGCCCATAGGCAGGTTTCCGGAATTTCCTTTCCGGCGGGCATCGGGCAAAATCCGGGCGCAAATGGGGTCCTGTTTTCTTCACGAGTCGCTGACGCGAAGTCTGCTGCGCGAAATGGCGAGCGGGACGTTTCGCGACGGACAAAAGTTTTATTCGATGCGAAAGATCGGGCGGCAGTGGAAGGTATCGGAGCCAACCGTGGCGAACAGCCTGTGGTGGCTGGAAACCCGGGAGTTGCTGCGGGCAAGCCCGCGCCGTGGGTATTTTCTCACTACAGGATTCCAGCAACGCGCGCAGCTTTTGTTGCGCAAGACGCAAGCGCCGGAGCTGGCGACACCATCGTCTCTGGCGGAACGGGCGAGATCATTGCGGGGGGCGCAACCAGGGGGCAGGATCGCGTTGTTGCTGGAGGCCGACGCCGGGACGCTCGAAGCAGCGGGGCAACGCGAGCATGCGGCGTTGCCGCAGGAGTTGGCCGGGACGGTGGCGCGTTGCGCGCAAGCGTTCGCAGAGGAGTGCAGGGAGGCCGGGCAGCAGGTGCGGTTTTTCCTGTATGGCAAAGCGCGGCTGGATGGCGGGAGGCGAAACTGGATACGCGGGCGACTGGAGGGCGGGGGGTTTGCGGGCGCGGCCGTTTTCTGCCGGTCAAGCCACCGGGTGATCCGCCCCCTGCTGGAGCCGATGACCAGAGGCCGCTTGCCGGTCATCATCCTTTACGACGACTGTCAGGGCCTGCCGATCCATTCGATCAACCTCAACAACACGGGCATCGGCTACGATGCGGTGCGGTATTTCCGGCGGATGGGGCATCGCAAAATCGCGGTGCTGTCTCCGCGTTCGTCGGAAAAACACCACCGCGACCGCGTGCGAGGCTGCTTGCTGGCGGCGACGGAGGGCGGTGACGGGAAAGTGACGTTGACTGTGCTGAAACCGGGAACAGGCGGCGCCGGAAAAACGATGCAACCGGCGGTGCGGCGGCATTTTGCCAGCAAGGCCACGCGCCCCACCGCAGTATTCGTGACCTGGTCGAGACTGTTGCCGTCGATGGAGTCATTGTGGAGGACGCTCGGGCTGGCTGTGCCGGGCGACCTGTCGGTGATCGTGTGCAGCAGCAACGGCAAGGCGCTGGGCAAGGTCGCGCTCGACACAATGCACCTCGACCTGGGGGCACGGGTGGGGCGGATGGCGGCGCGTCAGCTTCGGCGGATACAGGCGGGGGAGGCGCTGGAAAAGAGCACGCTGCTCAACGTGGTCCACCGGAAGCGCGGCTCGGTAGCGAGGCGGGAACCGTGAGCGGGACGGGGCCGTCCGCCCGTTCCCGTTCTTTCTCCGTCTCGAGGCGGAGCAGGCCGCAGGCGGCGTCCGATGCCGTGCGTGCGCGAAAGGCGCAAAAGACGCGAAAAGCGCGAAAAAGCCGAAAAAAATGGCAAAATTCAGGTGTTTACCTGACTACCGCGCTTCGTGGAAATCGGGCAAAGTGTGCGCTTTTACTGCATCCGCACGCCACATGACGACCCATTGCCACGCCCGATCCGCTTTCCGTAATGCAGCGGAATCGTGTGCGAAAAAAGTTATGCAAGTAACTGTAACAACGTCATTTAC
>JAISAX010000489.1 GCA_031266495.1 Opitutaceae bacterium | reverse complement strand
CCTCGTCACCGCCTGACCTCCCTCCCCCCCCCCCCACACACACCACACCAGACCAACCCATTCCAAACATGGCACTCCCACACATCAAACTCACCTGGGGCGGCAAAAAGAAACAACCCGGCCGCTGGTACGCCGGCCTGTTCGGCTTCTACCAGTCCCGGTCGGGACGCGGGGAAGCCATCGCGGTCAGCGTCCGCGGCGCCCTCTGCTGGGGCCTCCTCCTCGCCGCCCTCGCCTGGGTCGCCGGCGCCACCACCATTTATTACCGCTGGCAGGCGCGCCCCTACAACTTCGTCACCTGGACCGACTGCCTCCTGTATCCGGCCCGCAAGGAGGCGATCAACGCCAGGCGCGGCCAGGCCATCCTCGCCGAAGCCTTCGACGACCTGAAAAACCGCCAGTACAACAACGCCATCGCCAAACTCCGCATCGGCCTCGCCCGTTACCCGCAGGATTCGCGCGCCCGGCTCGAACTCGCCAGGATGTTCCTCGCCTGGAGCATGCGACCGCACGCCGTCACGCTGCTCTCCGAAGGCATGGACTTCGGCTACCCCGGCCGCACCTACCTCGAACTCGCCTTCACCCTCGCCGCCCAAGGAGAAGACTACGAACTCTGGATCGACCTCTGCCAGCAAGCCATCGACCTGGCTACAAAAACCCCCGGCGTCAGCGAAGCCGACAAACGCTGGCTCTCGGAACAACTCGTCAAAGCCCTCTTCGCCGCCGACCGCCACGAAGAAGCCCTCGCCTACGCCGACCAGTCCCCCGACCTCCTGCCCGCGCTCCGCAACGAACTCAAAATCCTCGCCCTCCTCGCGAAAACCGACAAAACCCCCGCCGTGACCGCCGCCGAAGCCTGGGCCGCTCGCGAACCCCGCTCCTCGCAAGCCCTCCGCATCCTCGCCCGCTGCTATCGGGAACAACACGACAACGCCAGACTTGTTGCCACCCTCGCCCGCCTCCGCGCCAACGGCCCCACCGATCCGCAAGGCTACGCCTTCAGCATCGTCCAGACAGCACTCGTCGGCGACAAGGCCGTCGCGGCCAAACTACTCGAAGACTACATCTTCCGCTTCGGCTCCGTCCCGGCCAACTACACCGTGCTCGGCACCGCCCTCGGCCAGACCGGCGAACTCGAACTCATCAACACCCTGGACAAGGAAGCCCGCCTCCGCGGCTTCAAGCTCGGCCAGCTCGAACTCGCCCGCCTCCAGGCACTCATCAAACAAAAACAATGGCCCCGGGCCCGGCAAGTGGCCGACACCCTCCGCCGCGGCCTCCCCGAAGACGCCGTCCAGCAAGCCGGCACCATCGAACTCCTCGGCCGCCTGATCACCGCCGCCGCCGACCCCGGCGACGCCTCCCAATCCGCGCTCATCGAACACCTCAGCGGCCGCCAGCTCCCCCTCGCCACCTACCGCCAGATCATCGAAACCCTCACCAACAACGGACGCGACACCACGGCCCGCCGCATCGTCACCTTTGCCGACGGCGCCTATCCCTCCAGCCCCTGGCTCGCCAAAGAACGCGAGAAACTCGACACCGCCGCCCGCGCCCGGCAGGACGCCCTCGCCGAACGCGATGCCCTGCGCCCCGGCACGACCATCGCCGCCACTGCCTCCGAATTTTACCGGCAGTTCGACCAGCTCGTCACCTCCGGCGACCTCTCCGCCGCCAACCGCCTCATCCGCGAAACCCGCCAGGCCCGCCCCGACTGGCTCTCCGCCGAAACCGGCGAACTGGCCTTCCGCGAACTCAAGCTCGCCACCGCCGAAGACGACCTCCCCCGTATCCAGTTTCAGGCCCGCACCTACCTCAACGGCGACAACGACCGCACCCGGAACACCACCACCCTCGCGCAATCGCTCTACGGCATCGGCCGCAAACCCGCCGCGATACTCCTCGTCAAGGAAGTCCTCCGCCGCACCCCCGACTACGCCCCGGCCAAACGCCTGCTCGACGTATGGGAACCCAAACCGAAGCCCAAACCCGCCGACCCCGCCCCCCCGGCCGCCTCTCCCGCAGCCGAAGCGGCCGCCCCGGCCACGCCATAAGCGCCTGCCGCCGCCGCCGCCGCCCTCCCGCCCGTTCACGACCGCCCCCCCCCTCCACACCCACACACACCTGCCCCCGGACCTTTTCAACCATGCTCCTCGATCCCCGCTTCCACGACCTCGCCGCCGGCCTTGCCGGCTTTTCCTGCGACCTTCGCCAAGGCGAACGCGTCCTCATCGACGCCTTCGATGTTCCCGACGCCATGGTCATCGCCCTCGTGCGCGCGGCGCGCGCCCGCGGCGCGCACCCGTACGTCAACCTCCACCGCGCCCGCATCACCCGCGAACTCATGCTCGGCGCCGAGGAAACCCACCTCCGGCCCCACGCCGAAGTCGAACTCAAACGCATGGAAATGATGGACGCCTACATCGCCCTGCGCGGCTCCGACAACATCTTCGAATCCTCCGACGTCCCCCCCGAACGAGTCCAGCTCTACGCCCGCCTCATGAAGCCCGTCCTCGACCACCGGGTAAACAAGACCAAATGGGTCGTCCTCCGCTGGCCCACACCGGCGATGGCGCAACAGGCCGGCCTGAGCACCGAAGCGTTCGAGGATTTTTATTTCCGCGTCTGCACCCTCGACTACCGCCGCATGACGCCCGGCATGACCGCGCTCAAGACCCTCATGGACCGCACCGACCAGGTGCACATCACAGGCCCCGGCACCGACCTGCGTTTCTCGATCAAGGGCATCGGCTCGCGCGAATGCGGCGGCCTGCGCAACATCCCCGACGGCGAAGTCTTCTCGTGTCCCGTGAAAGACAGCGTCGAAGGCGTCGTCCGGTACAACACGCCCACCGTCTATCTCGGCGCCTCGTTCGACAACATCCGCCTCGTGTTCAAGCGCGGCAAGATCGTCGAAGCCACCTCCAGCAACACGAAGCGCCTCAACGAGATTCTCGACAGCGACAGCGGCTCGCGCTACATCGGCGAATTCGCGCTCGGCTTCAACCCCCACATCAAGGAGCCCATGCGCGACATCCTGTTCGACGAAAAGATCGCGGGCTCCTTCCATTTCACGCCCGGCCAGGCTTACGAAGGCGTCGGCAACGGCAACAAATCGCAAGTCCACTGGGACATGGTGTGCATCCAGCGTCCCGACTACGGCGGCGGTGAAATCCGGTTTGACGGCAAGCTGATCCGCAAGGACGGCCTCTTTGTCCCCAAACCCCTGCACAAGCTGAATCCCGGGTACCTGCTGGGAGAGAATTAAGAATTGGCGGCTTCGCCGTCGGGTTGGCTGAAGTTACGCACGTGCGGCGTGGCACGGGCTTCCAGCCCGTGATCCGGAAGTGGCACGGGCATCCTTGCCCGTGAGCGTTGCCTCTCGGCGAGTGGTACAGGCTTTTTCAGACAAACGCCCGTGCCGTGGGCGGCGCTTCGTGCCGCCCACCAGCCCCAGCCAACAGCCTCCAGATCACGGGCTGGAAGCCCGTGCCACGTCGTTCCGCGTAACATCAGTTCTTAACCCGGCTTCCGCTACTGGAGGCATGTAGCGCCGCAAGTCGTTGATCCATCGTGCAACCTCCGCCGAAGGTCGGGACTACAGGGCACCGGAGGCCCCGGAGCGGATTCGCGGGGGC
>JAISAX010000485.1 GCA_031266495.1 Opitutaceae bacterium | reverse complement strand
AGGGAGCGCGCGCCGTCTTCGCCGGTTACGGTGCGGAGCGTGCCGCCGTTGGTGGTGAGGGAGGGGGTCCACTTGAGTTGAAAGCCTGCGAGGGTGAGGAGGGTGTCGCCTTGCGGGGTGTTGATGGTGACGTGGTTCCAGCGGTCGGCGCGGAGGGTGAGTCCGGGGACGGGGAGTTCGATGGCCGGGGGAGGGGGGGGGGCTCGGGGGCGTCCGAGGCGGTGTTGGCGTGGAGCGCGAAGTTGGCCGCGAGTTGTTCTTTGGTCAGGGCGGCGCCGATCCATACGGTGGCTTCGTCTATGATTCCGGCTGTTCCCCAGCCGCCGCCGGAGTGGTTGCCGGCGTTGGGTTGGCGGCTTTGGCCGCCGAAATAAATCCAGGGTCCGTTGGCCACGCCGGTGCCGTCGTTCCGGGTGCCGCCGGCGGTGTTGGTGCCGGTGGGGTCGTTCGAGGTGAGGGTGAGGAGGGGGGGGCCGAGGGTTTCGTTCCGTTTGGTCAGGAAAACGTTGATCTGGCCGTGCACGGTGCCGGGGATTTTTTTCCAGGTGAGGGCGATGTTGTACCAGGCGTTTGCTTTCCATGTCAGGGGGGCGCTGCTCCAGGTGCTGAATCCGTTGTACCAGTTTTGTACGGTGACGTTGAGTGTGCGGTGGCCTTGCGCGTCTGGCTGGCTGAGCCAGACTTGCAGGGAGCGGCTGTCGTTTTCCCCGATGAGGCCGGTGCCGAAGAGGACAAAGCGGTCTTGCGTGGTGACGGTGCCGGGGTTTTTGGCCCAGATGGAGAGGGTGACGTCTCCGTTGTTCAGGGGGCTGGCGTTTTTGGTGTCAAGGGCAACCTGGGCGGCTTGGTAGATGTGTTTGCCGGCCCAGATTCCGGTGGAGAGGTTGGTCAGGGCGTTTCCGGAAATGCCGCCGGTCGTGACGGTAACGGGGCGTTGTTTGATGGAGCCGTTGTTGTTGTTGCCGGAGGTGTCGGTGATGGCGGTGTTGGGCGCCAGTACGGCTCCGGGGGTGGTGTCGTCAAAGGTGTAGCGCGCGGTGGGTGTCGGGATCGCGCTTTGGGCGGAAACGGAAGCGGGAACAGCCGCACTGCCTGCCAGCAGGGTGAGTCCCAGGGCGAGCTTCAGGGCGAGCCCCGGAGCAACGTATGTCCCGGATGTTTTTCCGGACGGATGTAGTGGTGTTGTGGATATGATTTTCATGTGGCGTTGAATCGGTTGTGCGGATCGGGTTTGAAGGTGTGGTTTCAGGATGTCCGGAATGGCGCGGCGGCGTCAGGGGGCGGGGATGGGTACGTCCGCGTATTGCGGGAAGGGGCCCCAGAGCCATTCGTGGTAATCCATGGCAGCCATTTTATCGCGGTTGGGGCCGGGTTTCAGGGAGGCGACATGGCCGTCGAGCAGGAGGATGTGGCAACGGTCCTTGTGGCGAAATGCGAGTTTGTACCAACTGCCGGTGGCGGATACATATTGACCGTCGGCATTGTTGCCGTTGCCCGGCCAGCCGCCGTCGGTGGAGTAGTTGTTTTGGTAGGTGTGAGTGTCATCCCAGAAGACGATGATGCGGGAGAAGGGATAGGCATCGTTGATGAGTTTGGTTTTCCCGCCGGTTTCAACCCCGAGCCAGGCGTTTTTGAGGTAACCGGTGCAGTTGGTTTTCTGGGGGATGTTGGGTTCGGAAAGGGCGGCGGGGCAATAAAGCATGTAGTCGCGCGCACTGCGCCCCGTGGTTTTCTGGTTGTTTATGTAGGGGTTGAGATAGTGGTACCAGATGTAGCCTCCGTTGCTGTGCGGGTAAATGACCTGTTTGTGTTCGGTGAGGTAAGTTTGCGTGGCGATGCCGATCTGGCGGAGGTTGGAGGTGCATTGCGCGGAGCGAGCGGAGGCTCGCACGGAGAGGGTCACCGGAATCATGATACCGGCCAGAATGCCAATGATGACGATGACGGTGAGCAATTCGATCAAGGTGAAACCCGAGGTGGGCGGGAGGTGCGGCGGCTTCACATGAAGCCGCCGCCTGGCGGAGCGACGCTCCGCCAGGCGGGTTAAAAAGGGGTTGGTGGCAATGTCAGGGATGTTCATCGATATGCTGGTTTTGAGGTGAGTGGCGGTTGTGGAGAGGGAAATGTCTGGGAAAGGCGGCAGTCATCCTGGTGAGCAGGGCAAACCGGATTGCTTCCAGAATATCAATAACACGGACGCCTTTCCAGGCGAAATTGCGTCTTTTTTATTTGAAAATACGGCAAAAGCACTTCATGTGCGCCCCTACGTTATCCCTCGCGTAACATCAGGTCATGATTTGGCCGCGGGCGTAATCGAACAAACAACGGCAGGCCATACCGCATCGCCTGAAAATCGGGGTTCTTCGACGTTTTCGATGGAAACAGGGGGGGGGGGGACGACGGGAGAGGGGACGATATTGGCCATTGGCGCTCCCGCGCTAATGGTCTGCACATCCCCCCCCTCTCTTCACTGTTTCCACTGAAAACCTGATGTTACGCGAAGCCAAAGCGGCAGGAATGCCGTCGCTCCGGCTTCGCGTACCTTCGGTTAGTGATAACGGTTAACGGCGGCGACGGATGACGATGGCTGCGACCAGGCCGGCGAATCCGCACAGCGCGGCGAGCGTGCGGGGTTCGGGGATGTTGCCGGTGATGGCGTGCAAGGCGAAGTTGGCCGCCAGTTCTTCGGCAGTCAGTTTTGTGCCGATCCATGCGGCGGCATCGTCGATGATGGCGGCCGTTCCCAATCCGCCACCAGAGAGGACGCCTGTGTTGTACTGGCGGCCTTGGCCACCAAAATAAACCCATGACCCATTAGCTATACCGGTGCCGTCGTCCCTGGTGACGCCGGCGGAGTTGCTGCCGGTGGTGTCGTTCGAATTGAAGGAGAGAAGGGGCGTGCCAAAGGTGTCGGTTTGTTTTGTCAGGAAGAGATCAACATGGCCGTGTGCGCCGGTCGTATTGTTCCAGGTGAGGGCGACGTTATACCATGCGTCCGCATCCCAGGTCAGGGGTGCGCTGCTCCAGGTGCCAAGGCCCCCGTACCAAGTCTGGAGCGTGACGTTGAGTGTGCGCTGGCCGGTTTCATCCACTTGACCGAGCCAGACTTGCAGGCCCTGATTGACACCGTTCCCATTATTCCCGACACCGAAGAGGACAAAACGATCCTGGGTCGTAACCGTGCCGGGGTTTTTGGCCCAGATGGACAGGGTGGCCGATCTGCTGTGCAGGGGATTGGTTATCCCGGTAGCAAAAGAAGCATTACTGGCTGCGGTTATTATTTCGCCAGAATTATCGAACGTGGTTTTGAAGTTGGTCAGGCCGTTGCCGGAAATGCCATTGGCGGTGACATCAATCGTGTTACCCCAGACCGCGCCGCTGGTGTCACTGGTCCCGGAGTTGGTGATGGCAGTGTTTGTTGCCAATGTCGTTCCCGCGGTGGCGTCGTCGAAGGTGAAGAGCGCGGTGGGTGTCGGGATTATGGTTTGGGCGGAAGACACGGCGGCGACGCCGGTCATCAATGCAAGTCCAAGTCCCAAGGCGATGCTTGTCCCTGCGGCCTGGTTGAGCAGTTGTAGTGATATTGTGGATTTGTTTTTCATGACGGGTTCGGGTTGGTGGTGGATTCGGGTTGGGAAATTCAGAGGGTCGGAACGGGGACGTCGGGGTATTGGGGAAAGGGGCCCCAGAGCCATTCCCTGTAGTCCATGCCGCTGCGGTTGGGGCCGGGCTTCAGGGAGGCGACGTGGCCATCAAGGAGAAGGATGTGGCATTGGTCTTTGTGACGGAAGGCGAGTTTGTACCAACTGCCGGTTGAACTCACCCAAAGGCCGTCGGCGTTGAGGCCGTTGCCCGGCCAGCCGCCGTCGCCGTATTGGTCGGCGTGCTCGTCGTCCCAGAAAACAATGACACGGGATTGCGGATACGCGTCGTTGACGCGCTTGCTTTTGCCAGTGTTGGCGTCAACGCCGAGCCAGGCGTTTTTGAGGTAACCGGTGTAGTTGATCTTGCCGTTTCTGGGCACGGCGACCGGGCAGGTGAGCATGTAGTCACGGGCGCCCATTCCGGCGGCTATTTTCTGGTTTTTGAGGTAGGGGTTGAGGTAACGGTGCCAGCCGGCGCCATTGTGGGGGTAAAAAATGTTTTTGTTTTCGGTGAGGTAAGTCTGGGTGGCGATGCCGATCTGGCGGAGGTTGGATTTGCACTGCGCGGCGCGCGCGGAGGCGCGCACGGAAATCGTCACAGGAATCAGGATACCGGCCAAAATGCCGATAATGGTGATGACCGCCAGCAGCTCGATCAGCGTGAAGGCGCAGGCGTTGTCGCACAGGGCTTCATATGAAGCCCTTGCCGGAGACGGAGCAACACTCCGTCTCCGGCAAGTAAAAACCCGTCGTGGCTCGATCAGGGCGAAAGCGGCGGGAGTCCTGGGTGATGATCGGTTGGTTTTCATTTCAGTTTTGCGCCCCCCGGTCAGGGGGGCAAATCAGGGAAATGGCGGGAGAGATCGGCATGAGCGAGAGGAGGGTTTGGATCAGGTTGAGAATATCAATTTTCCTTCATTGTTTCTACGTGAAATCACGTTTTTTTTATTCGAAAATGCGTCAAAATTTATGAATTCCATTTCAAGTGAAATTCAAAGCGGGCGTCATCTTCATACCAAAGAGGGAAGTTGGTGCCCCAGGTGTTGTTGTGCAGATTGAAATGCAGGCTGTCGGTGACGCGGGGCAGGCGATTGCTGAACCGGACGAGCGAGGGGCGGCCTGGAGCGGCGAGAGGGGCGTCCGGATTTTCAATGACCAGGGATGCGTCGCCGGCTTCAACATAACGGCAGCCCTCGACCGCATGTAATGTGCGGTTGAGCCAGGCACGTTGTTCCTTGCCGGTGCGCTTCTTGTCCAGGGAGCATTCGGAGTCTCGCAGGGGATGTCAGGCGGATCCCTTGGAACCCGGTCCGGGTCAAAATAACCGGGGTGAAGGTGCTCCGGTTATTTTGACTCGGGCCTTTGGTTTCCCTTCAAAAACGCTTTCAGCATCGAGAGGAAACATTGGGAAATCTGGCGCGGACGCCGGGATGACATCCGACAATCACTTCGCAGTCCTCCAGTCCCGCCGTGCCACGAAACCGCCCTGTGTCATAGCAGGGTCGGGTGCCGTGAGGCCCTGCATCAACCAATCTGTAACGAAAACAGACGGAGCGGCGCAGTGACTCCGGTTCCTGGCAAACAAGTCATGGAAGAAATCCGGCGGCGGTATGGGTTGCGATGAAGCCGTATGTGCTGCATCCCGGCATACGGGGAAAAACATCGGGAGGTGGGCTCCCGATAAAAAGCCGGCCGGTCGAAATGGCTCGCGCCTGCCAGCGGATTGCGCCATGTCGAACAGGATGAAAACGCGGTTTACCTATTGGAAAAAATCGGACGGACGGTTTCTTGGATATTTGAACGATTATCCTGACCACTGGACACAAGGTGATGACCTGGACGACCTCAAAGCACATCTGTGCGATTTGTTTGAAACGTTTGCGTCCGAAAGCATCCCGGGCATCCGGAAAGAGGAGTTACTGGACGTTGCATGAAACGCCGCGATCTCATTGCGGCATTTGAGAAAGCCAAATGGAATGTACGCTCCTGCGCCACGGAGGAAGGCACGACATCTATCATAATCCCGAAAGCGGAAAATCCCAGCCAGTGCCAAGGCATCGCGGGATTAGCGAAACACTCGCAAAAAAGATCCTCAGGGATCTCACCCAAGGAAATGAGTAACCCTGCACGCAAAAAAAACCTCCCTCGCAAGACCCTGCTCGCAAGCGACACCGGCGACACCGGCCACACCCTTTTTACGCTCAAGGGCAAGGATTGGGACGAATTTAACCGGTTGCTCGACAGCCCGCCCAAAAACCTCCCTGCCCTGAAAAAACTGACTGCCTCCGCCCATGTCTTTCGCAAGTCCGCCTGATCCGCCAGCTGCCGGTCGCAAGGTGAGGAACCGCCAGACCGACCTCGACATCGCCCTGCTCATCGACACGGCCTGCCAGTGGACGCGGCACATCATTCTCGGGATCAACCGCTACAAAAGCATGTTGCGCTCGCCGTGGAATCTGCTCGTCGAGCCGCACGGCTCCGCCGACGTGCTGCACCTGCCGCATGGATGGGAAGGCGACGGCGTGATTGCCGACATCCGTTTCCCGGACATGGCAAAGGAACTCGCAGGGCACGGCCTGCCCGTGGTGAATGTCTCCGATGCGGCGCTTCCCGACGCACCGGATTTTCCGCGGGTCGGCATCGACCGCAAGGCCGCGTGCCAACTGGCCGTGGAGCATTTCACGGAGCGCGGATTTACCCACTTCGCCTATATCGACCTGGCGGGCAACGAATGGGATCGCGAGACTCACCGGTATTTCACGGGAGCCTTGCGTGCGGCCGGCATTACGGAGTGCGCCAGCTACGAGGCGCAAAACCGCGCGTGGGGCGCGCCGGACTGGAGCATCGACATCAACGCGCTGGGCGCATGGTTGCGCTCGCTCCCGAAGCCCGTCGCCATCTTCTCGTGGAGCGTAGGGCGCGAGGTGATACATGCTTGCCGGCGCGTGGGACTCAAGGTGCCGGAGGAGGTGGCGTTGCTGCTGCTGGCCTACGACGAGATTTTCAGCGAAGTCGGCCACGTGCCGATCTCGGGGATCGTTCATGCGTGGGAAGAAATCGGATACCAGGCGGCCGAACGGCTGGGCCGGTTGCTCGCAGGGAAACGCATCCCGGCCCGCGAACGGCGCACCCTGATCCCGCCCGCCGGCGTGCGCACGCGGCAATCGACCGACACGCTGGCCATCACCAATCCGGTCATCACGAGCGCGCTCGGTTACATCCGTGAAAACGCGGGGCGCGCCTTGCTCGTGGACGAGGTGGCGCAACACGCGGGCGTGTCGCGGCGCAAGCTCGAGCGTCACTTCCTCCAGGTCATGGGCCGCACGCCGGCGGACCAGATCCGTCATGTGCAGGTGGAGCGGGCCAAGGCGCTGCTGTCCGAGACAAACCGTCCGATTCCCGAAGTGGCCGAGGCGGCGGGGTTCGCCTCGCCGGAGTATATGGCGACCGTTTTCCGGAAAACCCTCGGCCTTACCCCGCTCAAATATCGCAAGAAACTTCACGCACAGACGTGATTCCCCCCCCCCCCCTCTCTCTTCCTTTTTTTCCCCTCTTCATGCACGCACTCTCTTTCGACTGAAGTTGCGCGGACCGGATCAACAAAAACAAAAAAGGCTTGGGCGAGATGCCCAAGCCGATACGCGACGCGAGACGCGCAGGTTCTCCGGACTGGTTACCTTGCACGAATCAGTGGCAGCGACGGCAGTGGCAGCGGCGGCGGGCGATGGCGACGAACAGCCCGGCAAACCCGCATAACAGAGCGAGCGTGGCAGGCTCGGGAACAGATGCAGGCATCACTGTGCCCGTGAGATGGACGTCGCTGATGCGGTTGACCCAGGCATCGGAGGTGCTGTTGTCCCACATGTAGATCCGGAAAAACAGTGTCCCGCCCGTGATGCTCGAAAAAGCGGAACCGGAGAGATCAACGGTCATGGTCGCGAGGTAGTTATCGTTTTCGCTACGGGCCTCATTTGTCACGCTATCGAGGGAAACGGGCGCCCCCACGCTGGTGAATGCTCCGTTTTCACTGGTTGCAACGGCCAGTTGCCAGGTTGATGTCCGGGCATTACTCGAGGAGTCATAGGTAATCGTCAGTTTGGCGGAAAACTCTGACAATGTGGCAGTCCAGTCTTCATCGACAGTGATGTTGAAGCCCAGCCAGGCATCGTTCGTGCGGGCGGTATTTTCGTCGATAGCAGCCGTCGAAGCTCCGCCAGTGACAATATATTGGTCGTTGGAGCTGGCCGGGCGTTGATTGCTGGTTCCGGTAAAACCCGATAACCACTTTGACGCGGTGACGTGCCCGGCGCTGGCAGTGGAGACAAGGCGGTCTGGGGCACTTTGTTTGAAAGTGTATTCGGCGAAGGTAACGGCCTCCGCGGCGGTTGGCGCGGCGGCGAACGTGGCGAGACCCAAGAGGGCGAGGGCGGTCCGGAGTGAACGGGATATGGACGGGCAAAACATCAACGTTTTCATTTCTGGAATATATCGAACCGTACATTTTATTTCTATACGAAATCGCGTCTTTTTTCTTCAAAAATGCGGCTGGCGAGGGGGTGTCTCCTTCAGGGAGGACCAATGCCAATGAGAGTGGCGGTTGTGACGAGGGGCAGGGGGGGGCAGGGGGGGGAGGGGGAGATGCGACGAAACAAGGGGATCGGATCGGCTCAGTCGGTCGGGCTCAATCGGCTGGCTTCGGGCCGATGACCAGGCGGGTCGGACGTTTTCGGGAGTCGGTGAATCCGGACTCAAGAATGTAACCGTCGCGGGTGGGGATGATCTGTATCGGTTTTCCCGTGACCGGATCAGTGATGCCGGATGGCGGACGTCCGGTGTCGGCTGCCTTCAGGGCGGCGGCAAGCTGGGTTTGCAGGATTTTTTCACGGGCGGCGGTTTGCAGGAGCGGAGTCATCCCCATGGTCAGAACTTTCGCGTGGGGACCGAGGCGTTCGTAGCGGGCTTTGGTGTCGGCAAAATCGAAATTCTCGAAGTCGGGAGCGACGGCATCGTAATAACCGGTGACCTCGTCGATCACCGCCACCCACTGCGCAAGGGTGTCGAGCGGGCCGGGTGTGTCGCCATTTTCGTCCGGGGGGGAGAAAAATTTCCGCAAGGGATGGTCGTCCGGGAGTTGGCGGACGGTATCGGAAATCCGGGTCGCATCGAGATCGACAAATTTGCGTTCGGTCAGGTGCAATTGCACGAGGCGGCCTTCGTACGTGAGCAGGGCTTGCCGGTGATCGAGATCAACGCGGACGAGACGGATTCCGTGGCGGGTTTGCCCCGGCCGTATCCAGAAATTCCCTTCGGAGGACTCCAGGCTGATGGACGTCGTACCGCCTTCGACCAGCATGCCGGCCATGCGCAGGGTGCGGGCGGTGCGGGCGCTTTCGGCGGCGGGGGCAAGCGCGACTGCGCGGCAGAGTTCGTTGAGCAGGGCTTCGGGGAGTATCTTCGAGTTGACGAGGCTGGCGGTCCAGTCGCCACCCGCCGGAAGCGTGGCGATGCGTTCTTGAAGAATGGATACAGCCTCCGGGGACAGTCCGGGCAGATGCCGGCCGATCCACTCGGTTGCCATTTGGGTGATTGCCGTTTGCGTGAGCCGGTCAATCAAGAGGTTGCCGGCGCCGGTGTGACGTGCGGCGGCGAGGGCGGCGGCGACGAGTGTGACCGCGGATTGCGGATCCGTTCCGGCGAGCCGGTCGGCCCGGGCAAGCGCCACCCGGCTGATCTCGCGCATGGGGCCAACGTAGGGGACAGTGACGTTCCAGGGGGTCAACTGGTCGATCTCCATTCCCCAGTTGACTGTCGGGGCGTCAGCGCCGGTGCGCAGGGCGTGTGAAATGGCATCGAGCGCGGAGGCGGCCTGCGGATCGGCAGGCGACTCGCCACTTGCGAGCTTCTTGCGCGTCTCTTCGGGAAGCGTTTTCCAGGAAGAGATGGCGGCGGCATAAGGGTTGTCGGCGGGGAGAGGTGGCTCGAGGTCGATGACCGTTGCCGCCTTGGCCGTGACGACGAAGGTTGCGAGCAAGCCGGCAAGAACGAGAGAGGCGGATGCGCAGAACACAGGATAGACAGGATAAAAGAGCATGGCCGGACTGGTGCGGAATTGGAGACAATTTTGCAAGATTCTGAAAAATACTGTAAAAATACTGTTGCATTGGGAAAACTCCTTATCAACTTCGCCGCCTTTAACCGGAAACACCACGAATCCCATGCGCAACACGCTCCTC